>NZ_JAAHHZ010000170.1:0-11338 GCF_010672005.1 Moorena sp. SIO4A5
TGATCTGCCTCGTTTCCCTGTCTTGTGCGGATTCCACCATCCCTCAAGTACCTCCTCATCAATCGGTGAAGGTCAAACTTCCTCGGTTTTAATGGGCTGTGTTGTACTCACTCCAATTCCTAATTTTATATTGGGTCTTGGTCAAAGCTTCTGTCATGGCTGGGTCGAGCAAAATTTTTCTCTCTCACATATTATTGCAGCTAACTCATACTCTTTATGCAACAAAGCCTATAAATTTTGTATCTGGGTTATAAAAATACTTCTTGCCGAAAAAGGCAAAAGGCAAAAGGCAAAAGGCAAGAGGGTAAATAAATCCATAATTTTATTTTACAATAAAAAAAGACTTCCTAGGTTTACATCTCAAAGACAAACGCTATAGCAATCCCTATAGGAATTGTGATAATTTTTGTTCCCTGTTCCCTATTCTCTTTTCCCTATTATATGTTCCCTGTTGCCTAAAACATTAGGTAAGCTTGACCCATTAATCTCAGGGGGTTACAAGCTAATTGAAAATATTACAGGGGTTAGGTTTTAGGGGTTAGGTTTTAGGGAAGATTGCCCTTACGGGATGGATTGATTAAAACTATCATTGACGAAGTCTTGTTAAAATTGCTTCAATTGCTGGCAAATACAAATGACTCCGATGCGCTCATTTTACCCAAAACCTAAAACCTAAAACCTAACACCTATCTAGGTTTGAGCTTTGTTGTCACCCCGTGAGCCCATTAATAATTAAATCGCCAGGGGTCACACCTCATAGATTTATAGCTGACCCAATTTCAAACGTCTGTAATGTCTTTGGTTAGATTTTATTTAATTCATTAAGGGGGTATGGCAACCGGATTTGGTATTATTCATTTGAAAAACCAACCCTGTCTTGAGGCAAAGCGCGCATGAGGAGGGAATAAAGATTAGCTTATTTATAGCGGGGAGACTCAAGACAACCCATACAGGGCAATCACCAGTGGCGGAATAATCAATGCCATCAACAAACTTAATGGGGCACCCACCCTAGCAAAATCCAAAAACCTGTAACCCCCTGGCCCATAAACCATGGTATTGGTCTGATACCCAATCGGAGTCATAAAACTATTAGATGCGGCAAACATCACCGTAAACATAAACGCCAGAGGATTGAGACTCAAACTCTTAGCTACCTCCACAGCAATCGGCAAAAGTAACACCACCGAAGCATTATTAGACAGCACCTCTGTGATCAGGACAGTAACCACATAGAACAGTGTTAACAACCAATAACCAGGCAGATTACCCCCCAGTGCCACTAGATTTTCGGCTAACCATTCAGTTGTGCCTGACTCCTTCATGGCTATTCCCAAAGGAATTAACCCAGCCAGCAGGAAAATAATATCCCAGCGTACTGTTCCGTACAGTTCCCCAGGCTTGAGACAACCAGTGATCACCATCAACACTACTCCCAACAAGGCACTCACCATAATCGGTAGCACATTAAAGGCAGCTGCTAAGACTACCCCTACAGTAATTGCGATCGCAATTACTGCTTTGTCTCGCCGTAGGGTTTCTAAATCTCGCTGTCCAATCACCAACAAATCTCGACTGGTTTGCAATCCCAACAAACTTTGCCTTGGACCTTGTACCAACAGCACATCACCAAAGTGTAAGGAAACTCGTCCAAGTCTTTCTCTGACCAGCTCCTGTCCCCGTCGAATTGCCAAAACTGTACCGTTATAGCGTTGCCGAAACCGCATATCCTTTAAGGTTGAGCCAATTAAATTAGAGTTAGCCAGGATCAACACCTCAGCAATCCCCTCCTCCCCAGAGGTAAGACCGGTTTCCAAGGGTTGCTGTCCAAATTGGACATCAGCTAAGATTTCTATCCCTCGTTGATCTTTGACTCTCAGCAGACACTCCCGACCAGACCTCACAATCAAAATATCCCCTGGTCGCAATACTTTATCTGCCAGGGGTTGGGGAAAACGACTACCATTGCGAATCAGTTCCAAAACGTCCAAATCAAACTTCCGCTGGATTTCACTGGCACGTAGGGTTTGCCCCACTAGGCTGGAATCTGGTGTAATCACAATTTCACTGACATACTCTTTGAGATTATAGTCCTGAGTGACAATACCATTGCTAGCTACTTTACGGTTGGGCAAAAGTCGGGGTGCCACTAGAGCCAAATATGCCAATCCTATGGTGAATGTAATTAGCCCCAATCGGGTGAATTGAAACAAGCTGAAATCACCATAGCCCAACTGTTTAGACAACCCACTGGCCAAGACATTAGTGGAGGTGCCAATGGTAGTGATCATGCCCCCTAAGATAGTGACAAAGGATAAGGGCATCAAAAGCCTAGAAGGGGAAATACTTTGCTTGCGGCACCAATCTTCTACAATAGGAAGTAGTACAGCCACCACAGCTGTATTGTTAATGAAGCCCGTTATGGGCCCAGCAATTATTCCCATGGTAAATATTTGCTGGGTTGACTCCTTGCCTCCCCACTTCAGCAGTAGGTCATTCACGATTTGAAGCGCCCCAGTTCGGGCAATCCCAGCACTGAGGATAAACATAGCCATCACAGTGATCGTGGCAGGGTTGCCAAAACCGGAGATTCCCTGTTCTGGGGTGACTAGCTTTAGAAGCATCAGTAACACCATCACTGCGATCGCAGTGATATCCACTGGCATCCATTCCCTAATGAAACTGATTAAAGCTAGTACAACAACGCTCAGGGTAAGAAATATAGTCATAGATACAGCGGTTTGCAATTCAGTTAGGTACAAATTTCTGGATTTTAGGGAACAGGGAACAGGGAACAGGGAACAGGGAAGTCAGAAGTGGGAAGTGGGAAGTCGGAAGTCGGAAGTGGGAAGTCGGAAGTGGGAAAACAATCCTGTGTACCTGATAGTTATGCAAACCGCCGTAGCGATCGCTCTCACCAAAAAAGACTACCTTAGTTAGGTAGCTCATGGACATCCATCAAACATTTTGATAAATTTACCTATCCATGGAATTTATCTCGCCATATACTAGCCAAAATGATTCAATAACGCTATTAGTTAGCGTATCCTTTATCAAACTAATTTATAGTTATAGCAATGAGCATAAGCCTTAGGAAATCAAATTAATTTAAAGGTAACTTCGGAACTTCGGAACTTTGTAACAAGCATGTACTAATCTTTATTCCCCGAATTCATCCGTGACTATGAACTTAATTATTCATTATTATCTAGTCAAGTATATCCCTTAATTAAAACTTTAAATTAAGACACCCTTTATTTAAAAAAATTTAATAATAAACTCTCAATTATTGTTGACTGTTGACCGTTAACGGTTGACCGTTGACCGTTAATCTTACCATCCCGCCAACAAAAAAATCAATTAAATTAAAATTGAATAAACTCCTGGGGGTTGCTCTGAGTATGCCAGGGGAACAGGTAGCTTCTGGAGTAGGGGAGTAGGGGATATTCCATGTCCGTCCCCATTCCCCCATCCCCCCATCTTCTTCAAAGTAAAGCGTGGTAGCTCACGCTTCGAGCAATTTTCCACTTCCCATCAAGCAGAATTCCCAGAGGAATCACCCTTACTACCGTGGTCAATACGCTTGATCGGTTTCGGTCTTGGTCTTTGGGGTTTGGGTGCTGTGGCTGTAGCCGCGCCATCCTTTTTACGAGCAGGGCGTGGCTTCGGGTAACTCTTTTTAGCACCAAAACGTTTTTTATTTTTATTAAATGGTTTCCTCTTAGGTCCTTTTTTGTTGAGAAACCCAATATCATTTCCTTCCTGGATCACCAGGGTATTGGCTTGCAGCTGTGCATGTAAATCCCAAAAATGACCAACAACCCTTTCTCCCAGGCAACCCTTAAGCTTTAACTTGAAAAACTTAGGCTTATCTGACTCTTTACGAGGTAATTGCCTAATTTTAACAACGACTTGTTCCTTCTCCCGCGAATGGTATATCACCTCGCCACGAATGGAAAAATAGCCATCCTTCGGAATCGGTTCCGCCTCAGCTTCTGAGGAGTCATTTGATGTCTCGACTTCTGTTTCGGACTGAGCAACTCCCGAGTCAGTTGTTTCAGCTTCAGCTGTGGGTTCGAGAGTTTCTGGTTCCCAGACGCCAACAATTTGGACATGTAAGTTATCGTCTGCTTGCCTGATGCGAGGATAGACAACCCAGAGGTGGGGCTGATTGAGATCTAAGTGATTCTTGACCAAACTCATGACCCGACCGAGTAACACCGCATCAATCAAGGTTCCATCTGCCCCTACCAGTGTTCCCCTGGTCAACTGTTCTGCGGAAGGCATATATTTGCCATTGACCAGACCAATGGCGCGGTATTGCCTAGGTTCACTGGGGGCAGGAATTGGGTGCTGTCTTGAGACCTTACTTGAGACCTGAGTAGTTACTGTCCCATTAGATTCAGCTAAGGGAGCTGATTTGGTGGTATCTTGAGAGCCACCAGTTGGTGTTTCTGGGGGCTGGTTTTGCACACTGGATACTTCCGGTGGTTGGATTCCAGACGACTCAGCTGAGTCGGGAAGCCCATTCACAGACGAATTCATATAACCTCCTAGCGGCGGAGACACATTCCCATGGGTGGTTTTGACTGACATTGGCAGCATTATTTTGTCAACATCCTCCAGCTTTCCGGTGTCCTTTCCAGAAAAAATTATCCTGGACTGTTGCCACCACAAAACTGGAGGGTGAGCGCACTTGGTACTAGTCTACCCACTGTACAGAATGCAGTGAGAGAAAGGTTAGATCCGCAAAGTTTATGGAATCTTTAATCTGAGCGGTTTCTAGCCGATTTAACTGAGCCTTAATGCTAGCGTATTTATATAGATGGGATTGATGGGAGGAGACTTGAAAACCCCCAAATCGTTTCATAATGGGAAGAGAGTAGCAATCTAGTACATGCGGGTATGTTACGCATGCGTAACATACCCGCATGTTTTCAACAAAACTCCTCTGGGATTGTGGTACAATGGGCCTATGCAATAACCAAGCAATAACAGTATTAGGCTTGACATCCAGATAATCTTCTACAAGAGTGGGTAGCCTGCGAAAAGGTAACTGAGTAAAGCCATCAGTTTTAAATCTCCCGAAAATAACGGAGTAGAGCAACAAAGTTGTCACCTCAAATTCAATATTAGGTTGGGTTCCAGCCGATTTGAAGCCTGTGGATAGGGTGCTGCCGACAGTCCTAGTTGAAACAGGAAGTAAACAGGCTTCGTTGTGACGTTTTTGTCCGCGATGTTCACGTTTTATAGAACAGTTCAAGAAAGTTTTGTGTCTCAAAAGCGCAGTCTCTGGATCAAAATAGTGCTAGTACTAGCTGTGCTAGCGTTTATCGGTATTTCGATGATTCCTTTGCTAGGGAATATTTTCAAGGATAATCCCGCCTCTGTTGGGGCAACACCTACAGCTACACCAAATATTTCTGCCCAGCAGCAAGCAGAACTAGAAGCTCAAGCCAAGGGTTATGAACTAGTCTTGCAGCGAGAACCAGAAAATTTAACGGCTTTGAGAGGTCTGCTGGAGATACGGCTACAGCTAAGAGACATCAAAGGCACCATTGAACCCCTAGAAAAGTTAGCCAAACTCAATACTGACCAGACAGATTATGGGGTCTTGCTGGCTCAGGTAAAACAACAAATTGGCGATCGCGAAGGAGCAGCTCAAGCCTATCGGGACATATTAAACGCTAAGCCTGGGGATATGAATGCTCTGCAAGGGTTAGTTAGTTTGCTAACCCAGGAAAACCGCCCAGAAGCAGCCATCGGTTTGCTGCAAGACACCTTAAAAAGTTCCCAGCAAGTCAATGAGATTAAACCTGGGAGCATTGATGTCATTTCTGTGCAGTTGTTGTTAGGTCAAGTTTACGCGAATCAGAAGCGTTATGACGAAGCCACAGCTATATATGACCAGGCGATCAAAGGCAGCCAAGATGACTGGAGACCAGTGCTAGCTAAAGCCATGATTTTTAAAGAACAGGGTAACACTGAAAAGGCTAAACCCCTGTTTGACCAGGCTGAATCCCTAGCACCAGCCAAGTACAAAGACCAAGTCAAACAGTTGGCAGCCGAAACTCCAGAAACTCCAGAAACTCCAGAAACTCCAGAAACTCCAGAAACTCCAGAAACTCCAGAAAATTAGTCATTGGCTAAACCATGATTAGTGATGAGTAACCAACACAGGCTAGGAGTGTTACTTACTCATGACTCGACCAGTGAGGCAGTATCGGAGTAACAATCAATACTTCCGCTCTTTCGGTTCAAACAAGGTAATGCTTACCGGTTTATATTGCAGGTCAATACCTGCGGATGAGTAAAACGCTAGGGTGTGTTTGAGAAAATTGGGATCATCCCGTTGGGGATAATCCTCCCGGCTATGGGCACCCCGGCTTTCTCGTCGGTTCAGAGCAGAGGTAAGAATAATTTCTCCGACTATCATTAAATTGCGCAGTTCCAAGGCTTCGATAATTTCCGTGTTCCAACAGTTGCCTTTGTCATCCAAATAAATTTGCTGGTACTGTTGTTTGAATTGTTGCAGTTGGTTTAATCCCTCCTCCATGGACCCTTGGTTACGGAAAACGCCACAGAATTGGGTCATACAGTCTTGGAAGGCTTGACGCAACTGGTTAAGCCGTAAGGTGCCAGATTTTTCCACAAGGGCTTTGATTTTTGTCTGGGCTGCATTGAGGTAGGATTGCTCGTCAAGGTCTGGTAACTTCCGGTCTTGGACGTATTTTGCGATCGCAGCACCGGTTCTTTTGCCATAAACCACACATTCCAACAGGGAATTACTCCCGAGGCGATTTGCCCCATGAACAGATATACAGGCTGATTCCCCAGCGGCAAAGAACCCATCAATTAACCCATCTTTACCACTATGAACTTGTCCATCGGTGTTGACAGGGATTCCCCCCATGGAATAGTGGGCAGTTGGTCGTACTGGCATTGGTTGATGTACTGCGTCAATACCAACCAATCGATGGGCTTCTTCCCAGCAGAACGGAATCCTACTCATAATCTTTTCTTTGCCCATGTGGCGCAGGTCAAGGTAAACAAAAGGTCCACCTACACTGCCATCAGGGTGAATGCCACGACCAGCTCTGAGTTCTAGGGTAATCGCTCTTGAAGTAATATCCCGAGGTGCCAGTTCCATTTGTTTGGGGGCATAGTCCCTCATAAAGCGATCGCCTTCTGAGTTAATCAGATAAGCCCCTTCCCCTCGTACCGCCTCAGAAATCAAAACCCCCACCGGATACAAGCCTGTAGGGTGAAACTGTACAAACTCCATATCTTCCAAAGGCACCCCAGCCAGAGCTGACATTCCCAGACCATCCCCAGTGGAAGCAAAGTCATTGGAGGTGGTGTTAAATACCCGTCCATAACCCCCAGTAGCAAACATGACCGCTTTTGCCCGTACTACTTCCACCTTCGTGTTTAGGAGCTGGAACATCACCACCCCTTTTGCCTGACCCTCTTCCAAAATCAGCTGCATAACGTACCACTCATCGTAGAGTTTGACACCGTTATGCCGGAGATTGTTCACCAGTTCATGCAAAATGGCGTGACCCGTCTTATCTGCCGCGTAGCAAGTGCGGCGATGGGAATGACCTCCAAAAGCCCTCTGAGCAATCCGACCATCTGGTAAGCGGGAAAACAGAACCCCCATGTGTTCCAGCTCAATGACCACCTCTGGAGCCTCTTTGGTTAGGATTTCTACTGCATCCTGGTCTGCCAAGTAGTCAGACCCTTTAACCGTGTCAAAGGCATGGGCTTCCCAGCTATCGTCAGCATCAACATTCTTCAGAGTAGCTGCCATACCCCCTTGGGCAGCCACCGAATGGGAACGAATTGGGTGAGTTTTAGCGACAAGGGCGACATCGAGCTTAGGCTCAGAGCGTTTAATCTCTAAAGCAGCGCGACATCCAGCTAATCCCCCACCGACAATAATGACATCGTGTTCTAGCATCTCGGTCGTATTATGGAATCCCAATTCCTATTTTAGGCTCTAGGTTCTAGCCTCTAGGCATTTACCCTCTAGGATTGCGGAAAAAGTATGAAGCGCCCCTCCTCAAGCACGGAGGCTCTCAACTCCCCTTCCCCGGGTTCTGAAAAAGCCGGGGATGGTCCGGATTATCTTCAACCGGTCGCCCCAATAGGTTTCTGTCTAGGGGCTCTGCCTCCAGCTGTTGATGTGGTTTCCTCCTCTTCCATCTGAGCAATTTCAATATGGTTTAACAATGTAGTCACGAAGGCAAAGAGCAGGAAGGGCAGAGATAGTACCAAAATCAGCCCGACAGTTGCCAGAGCGTAAATTTGGCGGTCAGCACTCCAAAGAGCTAAGGCTGAGGCAAGACTCAGGAAAATTACGATTAACCAAACCATAATTTGTCCATAAATGTCACCAAAGCTTAGGGTGCAGACAATGCGATATCGTTGTAAGTTATCCATGGCATCTCTTGACACATTTCTTTATTTTTCTTACCATATGCGTCTCATCCAGGTTTGGGGGATTTCTCAATAATTTTTAAGAGGAGCGCAACATCAGTTTACATTTAGATTTACATTTAGTCATTAGTCATTAATCCTTAGTCCTATGTATTTTGTGAGCCAAATTAAGCCGACTTTTGACCAATAACCAATGACCAAAGAGCGCCCTCGGTAGGATTTGAACCCACGACCCAGGGATTAGAAATCCCTTGCTCTATCCACTGAGCTACGAGGGCATAGCTATATCATACATCAGAAAAAACTGTTTTTGCTTGGCTGGTGATCGGGTACCAGTCTCTGTGTGCCTAATACCTAGTCCTATCAAGGCGCTTTGCGGGTATTCACTCCTGTATCTGTAAACCATAACCAAAAATTATACCAATTTAAAACGGGACAGTCAAGGTCAAGGAGGAACAGGGAACTTCGGATAAAGGAACAATGGCTCCGGTAACAGAAAGCATTTCCCGTTAAGCGTTGCCCGTTACCCGTTCCCGATCTCATACCGAGTTGCATTCAAAGATAGTAGATTGCTTGGATAGGGAGATAGGGAGATAGGGAGATAGGGAGATGGGGAGATGGGAACCCACCCCTAACCCCTCCCAGGAGGGGGAGATGGGGAGATGGGGAGATGGGGAGATTGGGGGAAGAGAAAGTTGTACGTTTGACCGCAACTTGGTATCAGGAGAGCCTTGGGCTTAAGTGGAGAGCCACCACAATAATTATCGATTGCTTGTCTCAATTAGCGGTAAGACTCAAGGCACTTAGCTCGAACCCGAGTTAAGGTAGGTACATAGTCAGTGTCACTGATCAGAACTTAGTCAGACTCTGTCACAAGGATTCTGATCAGGAGATAGTGACTATTACTCTGTCAAAATTGAATTGAGGGGTAAACTATACTTTTCCGGATTAGGCACGCTTTTACTAGGCATTAGGTATGACTTAACACCGTGCCACCGTGCCACCGTGCGACTTTGCCCTAACCCTCAAAACTAAATTGACAGAGTACTAGGGGGTTAGAACACTTCGTCAACAGCACCCCCTGACCCGGTCAGGAGTCATGTGCCAGTATCATGTTTATTTTGAAAAGGCAGGATGTTGAAATCTCTAGTATTCAGCACCCACAGAGGGAGCAGCAAATCCCGATTCTCAATTACCAGGGGCAAACCTTTCGCCTGCTCAGTGTATTTGGTGCCACTCAGGAAGAGGAAGCCATAGCTTTCTGGCGAGACCTCACCGATCATCGGGGAAAAGCTTGTGTATTGTTGGAAGAACCTGAGCGCTACAGCGTTTGGGGAAAAATCCGTCTGGATCAATTAGGCACTGAACCCAGCTCTGAGGGCACTAGGGTATCCTACATTCAAGCCTGTCTTTTGCTACTACAGACGGTGTATATGGATGTGGAAGACTTCTTAGGAGCTAGACAAGCTGGGTTGTTCCAGAAGGATATCGCCAAGATCTTGATAGATTCAAACTTTCCCCAGGTTCAATCGAACCAAGCTGTACAACAATTGCTCAAAATCGACCCCCTTACCAACTCTGATTTTCCTATCTGGGAAGAACATCATCTGATCACCCTGTTGCAAGAACTATATCGCTTAGGTAAAGACTATTTTGGCAATACCAACTTTGCTCAGGGGGTTAGCGATATCTTGCAGGATATGCCAGCTCAGGAGCAAACTCAGTTTATCAACTGGCTTAACAACTGTGATCTTAGTAAACTATGGCAATAATCTACAATTAAAAATAAGCTTAAGAATCATAGATATTTTAGCTGCCTAACCATAGTCTTATTGTGCTAGTCAGTGATAAGTGTGAAATTCCTTATGAGCAGCTCTGCAGAACGGTCATCAGGTAATCTATCCCCCCTCAGCAGCAATACCATCATCTATGGTGGTATTGCTTGGGCGATTATCTCCCTATTATTCTTCTTGCTGTTTGGGATTACATCCCCTGGGCAAGAAAGTCCATTTTGGTACCTGATTAGTACCTACTTTTTAGAATGTATACCCTTCCTAGTAGCAAGTATTCTCTGTTTCAGAAATTGGCGTAGCCCTCAGATTGCCAGTGGACGAAATGTCTGGCTAGGACTCGGTCTGGGGAATCTGTTCTATTTGATGGGTGACTTGATATTCGGTGTGTGGGAGCTGTATTTTCACCTTAACCCTGATGTATCACTAGCAGATGTGTTTTACTTATCCTCCTACGTATGTCTTGGGGTAGGCATGTTTTTAGCAGTTATTCCCAGACGCTTAAACTTAGAACTTTGGCAAGGGTTAACGATTGTAGCGATTGCCATAGTGGGGATGGCCTTAGCTGCTTTGCTGTTACTTGCCCCTTCCCTCGAATCCAGCACTCCTGAATCTGGTGATGTGACAATTGCGTATTCTATTTCTGACTCGACCACACCACTTCTGGTCAAGGAAAATAATGCTATGGTCATCTCGGCAGAGCCATCTGAAATAACCAACTCTGAGGCTAATCAGAGTACTGATCATAATTCTCCAAGGTGGGCTATCGAACTTGACAAGTCACTGAGTGCCTATTCAAACCAATTGACGACCCTCTACATTGCTTTCGATGTAATTCTGCTGATTATTGCCTCATCCCTACTGTTAGCTTTTTGGGGTGGACGTTTTTCCCAATCCTGGCAAATGATTGCCGCTGCAACATTTTGCCTGTACATTGCAGATATGTGGTTTAAGTATGCTGAGACTAGACCGAACTACGAAAGTGGCGGTTTACCAGAAGTCTTTTTTGTATTCAGTGGTGTATTGTTTGCAATAGGGGCTGCCCTGGAATATCAAATATCGAGCCGTTCCCGTCGTGGTTCACGCAGGCGAGCTGAAAAAGTAGC
>NZ_JAAHHZ010000171.1:0-11319 GCF_010672005.1 Moorena sp. SIO4A5
GGGGATTTAGGGGGCTTGGATGTAGCAAATGAGACTTCTCAGACAACCTCTCAGAAGAGGGAAGTCGGAAGTCGGATAAATATAAATTTCATCTGGCAATAGAAAGCTAATATCATTTTATGACAATTACCTTTAATAAAAATCTCCCCCATCTCCCTATCTCCCTATCTCCCTATCTCCCTATCTCCCTATCTCCCCCTCTCCCCACCCTCCCCACCCTCACCACACTTCTTTTAGTTATAGATTTACAAATATGAAATGCACCCAACATCTACAACTTCAACCCTCCCTGCTGTAACTTCTTAAAGGGATCGAGAATAAAATCAATAATCCGACGCTGGCGCACAATCACCTCAGCCATGGCCGTATCTCCAGGACGCAAGGGAATACACTTATCAGCCGAAGCTATACAATCCTGCTTCAGTTCAATTTCTAAATCATAAACTGCTCTTTTACCATTAGGAGTATCCACCTCAGAGGTAGTAGGAGAAATGTCTACTAACTGTCCTGCTACAACTCCATAATCCTGAAACGGATAGGCATCAAATTTAAGCTTCACTGGCATTCCTGTCTCTAAAGAACCACTTTCAGTCGTTGCCATCTGCCCTCGAATTACCAACACCGAACCTGAGGGTGCAATTTCCGCCACCATAGTTCCTGACTGCACTACCGCTCCAGCCGCTTGAATCGGTAATTCAAACACCGTACCACTGACCGGTGCCTTTAACACTCGTTGCTTTAACTGAAGCTGCAACGAGTTAATCTCACCCTTACTTTGAGCAATTTCTGAATTGAGGGTAGTTATTTGTGTATCCAAATTCTTCAATTGTTCCTCCACCCTCAGCAGCGCTAATTTACCCGAGTGGCTCAGAGTCTGATAACTTCTTTGTTGTTCCTTTAGTCGTAACTGTGCCTGTTCAATCTCTGCTCGCGCTTGTCGAAGGCTTCGTTCATAACTACTCTGTTGTTCAGTTAGACGTAACTTACTCTGCTCAATCTCTGACTTGGTTTGTTCATACAACCGTTGCCTCTCCTGTAGCAAATCTTCCCGGTCTACTACTTGGATTTCCGAAACAATCCCTTCTTGATAGGCATCCTTGTAACGGTTCACCTCCCGCTCAGCATTATCCAAACGATTCTCAATTATATTAAAAGACTTTTGACTAAGTTTAAAGGTCTGACGCGCCTGATTAACTTGAGCTAACTTTTCTTCTTGTTGTAAATCATAGGAATTCTTCAGAGCCTCCAGATTCTGTAGCGCTTGGTCTACTTGTGTTTGTTTTTCCAACACTTGAGCTTGATTTTGTTGCTGCTGAGTTGCCAATGCTACCACTAATTGATTTTTCAGCAACTCTAACTGAGACAAGCGATTTAAGTGACCTTTTAACTTATCTTGTACTTGCCTTAGCTCTGAATTAACTAACTCAGATTCTAATACTAATAACTGTTGTCCAGCGTCTACTTTATCTCCCTTTTTTACCTTAATATATTCTACGGTTCCCGCCACAGCTGCATCCAGCCTCACCGTGTTTCCTTTCGGTTCTAGTCTTCCCCTAGCCGTACCGGTTTCATCCACTTGAGATAGTATAGCCCAGGGCAAAATCAGGCCAACAAATGTGATTAGAAAGTACATCAGTCCCCTTGTCCAAACTTGGGGTAAACTATCGAGTAGTTCTTGAGTGGCCTCAGACCAATCATCCCGAGATGAAGCTGGTGTTGGAGAAGTCAAGGTTTCTTGGTGTTGTTGGGGGGCAGGATCTCCGTTTACTTGTCTGTTTAATGTATTTGGCATGGGTTTAGTGATTAGTAATTAGTGATTTAGCAAATAAAACAGGGAGTAGGGAGTAGGGAGTAGGGAGTAGGGAGTAGGGAGTAGGGAGTAGGGAGTAGGGAGTAGGTAACTAGTGATTAGTTATTGGTCAAAACTGTTAGACGTTATTTGATAGCGTTTATTGCATTTATGAGGTACGCTTATCAGCCTGAAAGTCCCCCTTAATAAGGGGGATTTAGGGGGATCCCTTTGTCCTTCATGGGAGAGAGAATTGCTATATAACTCATCACTCAATTTCATCAGCCTTAAATTGCTGTTGATTCAGATAATAATAATGTCCCCGTTTTGCCATTAACTCTTTATGGGTTCCCCTCTCAATCAATACTCCTCTATCCATCACTAAAATTAAATCCGCATTCCGGACTGTAGATAAGCGATGAGCAATGACTAATGTTGTCCTCCCTTTGAGAATCTGATTTAAATTATTCTGAATAATCCGTTCGGATTCGGCATCTAAATGGGAGGTGGCTTCATCTAAAACTAATAACTTAGGATTCCCTAATAAAGCTCTTGCGATCGCAATCCGTTGCCGTTGTCCACCAGACAACATTCCTCCCCCTTCCCCAATCTGGGTTTCATAGCCCATGGGCAACTGTTTAATAAATTCATCAGCACCCGCTAATCGTGCTGCTTCCATAATCTCGTCTAAACTAGCAGCGGGATGACCTAAGCTAATATTTTCCCGAATGGTTGCACCAAACAAAAACGTATCTTGGTCTACTACTCCCACTTGCGATCGCAAAGACCCTAAGGACAAACTGGTAATATCGAGTTGATCAATTAAGACTTTACCATCCGTAGGAGGATACAATCCCAATATCAATTTAGAAATCGTGGTTTTCCCAGACCCACTGCGTCCCACTAGGGCTACCATTTGTCCTGGTTTCACTTCAAAGGAAAGATTTTCCAGTACATTTATCTCACTTTCTGGGTGATAGCGAAAGGTTACCTTATCAAAGCAAATGTGACCTTTAATTGGGGGTAACGATTGACGCGCCTGCTGCTGCAAATCCTCCTCTGGTTCAGCATCCAACACATCATTAATCCGTTCCATAGCAATTACTACTTCCTGGAATTCATTCCATAACACGGTTAACCGCTGGAAGGGAGTAATCACATTTCCTAGCAGCATATTAAAGGCCACTAATTGCCCAATCGTTAGCTGATTTTGAATTACTAACCACGCTCCATACCAGAGTAGGGCTGTTGTGGCCACGGCTTCAATCCCATTGCTGAAAATTTGGAGGCGATTGCTGATAACTTGCCCAGTAAATCCCTGTTTTATCTCCTTATTTAATAACTCCTCCCAATGCCAACGTACTGTTTGTTCTACTGCTGTTGATTTTACCGTTCGGACACCAGAAAGGGTTTCAATCAGATAGCTATTCTCTTTGGCGTAAGCCTGAAATATTTCCCGGGAAATCTTCCGTAAAAACGGTGTCGCGATTAAGGCTAGTAGGAAAAATGGCGGCACAATCACTAAGGCCAATAACGCCATTTTCCAACTGTACCAAAACATCAATCCTACATAGATAAATACCGTTAGTAAATCCAGCAGAATTGATAAGGCTTCACCGGTCAGGAACTGCTCAATCTTGCGGTTTTCCTGGACTCGTGATATGATGTCACCAACATAGCGGGACTCGAAAAACGAAAGAGGCAACCGCAGTGTATGGCGAATAAATCCTACAATCAGCGCTGCATCTACTTTATTAGCCGTGTGGTCTAGTAGATATTGCCGCAATCCCATCATCGCGACTCGAAATAGGCTAAACATCAGTAGCCCTAACCCTACCGCCATTAAGGTTAGCCCAGAGCGCTGCACCACGACTCGGTCTAAAATTAGCTGGGTAAATAGAGGTGTAATTAATCCAAATATCTGGATAAATAAGGAAGCGATAAACACTTCGAGCACCACTACCCCATGGGGTTTCATTAACTCAAAGAATTGCCAGAAGGTAGTAGTGGTCTCTTTAGCATCCTTGAGTAACGCAGTCGGTTGTAGCAGCAGTGCATAACCGCTCCAATCTGCTTTAAATTGCTGGTGGCTGAGGGTACGTTGACCAATGGCTGGGTCAGCAACAATAACGGAATTTTTGGTTATTTGATAAACAACAATATAATGTTTACCTTCCCAGTGAACAATGGCTGGTAGTTTTTGTTTGGCTAGCTGGTCAAGACTAGCTTTAACCGGACGAGTAGAAAAGCCAATACTTTCTGCTGCTGCTGATAATCCCCGCAGTGATGCACCATTACGGTCTACATTAGCGATATCTCGCAAACGATTCACACTAAACCGTTTTCCCCAATAGCTAGATACCATTACCAAACAGGCGGCACCACAGTCAGAACCACTCTGCTGGGCAAAATATGGATAGCGTCGGATTACCCGTTGCCATAAATGTCCCACTCGTTGATTAGGATTGGGAAAATAGGCTTTACTAATCGTTTTGGCAGGTGTGGATGGGGCAGTCGCTGATGGGGTTATGGGCTGGGGTGATGGAGTGGGCTGGGTGTCGGAGTCAACCAGTACTGAATTTTGCCTACGGGCGTACTCATACAGATGGTCTCGGATGCGAGGATATTTGCTAATTAGTGGAAACAACAACTCAGGGGTGAGATAGCAAAGCTGAAGATTCCGAGAAGCCCTCGCTGAGTAAGGCGAAAAGGATGCATCGGGAAAAAAGGTAGATTCCCCAAACGAGTCTCCCTCTGTCAAGGTGGCAAATTTTTCCCCAGCACTGTTGAGTAATCTAACCTTGCCGGTCATCACGATATAAATACCAGCTTCCGCCTGTTCAGCTTGCCAAAACTGGCCGACTTTTGGTTCGATAAATTTTATCTGTTTGAGAATCCGGGAAAATTCGGCATCATTAAAGGAATGCCCTAGGGTATCCCTCAGCTGCTGAGAAGAAATTGGGGCTAAATTTTGAACCATAATCCTCTAAACCTAAAAAATCTTCGAGGGAGAGTTAGCGATCTAGATGGCAGGGTCGCTATATCCAGGCAAAATCCTGTGGTAATATGAAGGCAATGTAAAGTTATGAAAAACTCACTGTCTTAATGCAGTCGCTCATGGCCCATGGGTCTGTGTGCGGAACCTGCGTCCGCACCTGTCTTGATGCAGTCGCTCATGGGGGGAACCCCCTTTGGCGGCGCTGCATCGCTCTCCAGCCCCGTGGAAACCAAGCCAGTTGCTCATGGGGGAGACCCCCACAGGTCGGCACTGGCTCCCCAAGACCGCTTAGGTGCCCTTGACCTAGGCGAAAATTCCCCACGGGTCGAACCTCTGCATCGCTTTATATTTGGGTTGCCATTCGAGCTTCATACCGAAACAACAGAATTTTTCTAGGGTTTTGCCACCACCAAACTAATCAATCAAAGTATGATGGTTGCGGTGCGACAAGGCGCGAGGTTCAAACCCCCACTGGAAAGCGCACCAACAGAAAGGCGCGAAATTAAAAATTGAAGTAAACCCACAGTTGTTAAGAAGAGCCTGCCGGATGTAGGAGTCTGTTGACAGGGTTAAAGTCAACGTGGTTTTAACCCTCGGGCGTTGGGCTAACCACAGAATCAACACTGTTTTAACCCGTTAAGATGTCAATATCAACCAATTTCAAGGAAATTAAATAACCAAGATGGAAGAAGAATCCTATTCTTACCGGTAGTCTGGGTATTATATAACAGAAGATTGTTCTGTGAAAAGCGTTTTTACTATCGCTAGGCAAAAAACCAAGACTATAAACGAAGCCAGTCAGCGGACTTTAGATCTGATACTTCAAGAGCATCCAGGTCCCGAATCGCAATCCGATTACTAGGCTGATTGAGATTGGTACTCTCGTTTTGTTGAACAGGTTTCCCTTTAGTAGACAGCCCCATTTTTTTCAGCAGCCGATTCACATGCTGAGGGGTTATTTTAATTCCCAACTCTTTGGCTAGATGTTTACTTAACCACCCCGCTGTCCAACGCTCAAAGGCATAACCAAATTCTTTTGGACCACGGCTGACCAGTTCTCGCAACCGTGCCAGATAGTGATCATTTACTGCTTTAGGGCGACCAATGGGATGATCATTCCACTTATGGGCTTGACCCATACGAGCCATAAAAATCCAATGGCGTACTGTAGCGGCACAACACCCTAGGGCTTTACAAATTTGAACTTGGCTTTTCCCTTCATCCGCTAGCAGCATAATTTCGATACGCTGACGATACTGTTGTGGTAAATCCGATTGCAGATTTTTTTGTAGCAGTTTGCGCTGAAACGGTGTCAAACAAAGACCTACAGAAATGCGTTCGCGTAGCGTGGCCCTAGGCCAATCGCTCTTAGTTTCCGATGTCAATTGATGGTGTGATATTGGTTTCATTGATTAGACGTTGGCATAAGTAGGGAGAAACAATCGGCCAAAGTCTATAGTTGCACATTCATACACCAATATAAACTAACTTTGTTGCCAAATTGGCACTTTTTTTTATTAATAAAAATTAATTTATAATGAAAATTATTTATTTTTGTAGACTAAAGTGATATAATCATCCTGAATCTTTAAGACAAAAGCACAGCAATTTGATGATATGGTGCTTGCCCATATCCTCGTGATCAGTTGTGGGAAAATCTAATGTGGGCGAATCTAATTAATTTGCCGATCTCAGCTGATGGGCAGATGGGGGCATGGGGGCATGGGGAGAGTTATTGACGTAATATATTCCGTTTAAATTCTGATTAGCTTAGGGATTGATCCTAAGTGAGTCATAGGTCATGGAGAAAAGATGAAGGATGAAGGGTGAAGTATCAAGTATGAAGTATCAAGTATGAAGTATCAAAGGTGAAGTGGAGCGATAGAACCTATGGCTCCTATGTTGATTAGACCCAATTAGCAATCACCAATTACAATCAATGACTAAATGAAACATGGACTTGATGCCTACGCTCACTTGGACTCCCCCATCCACAGTTGGGAACCTCGTGCCAAGCTAATTGCCCTACTGACCCTAATTTTCGCGTTTTCCTTTGTACAGCATTTGATAGTGCTACCACCGATGGTGGCTCTGACCCTAATTTTTTATCGAGTCTCTCGCCTGCCACTGTCTTTTCTGTTGAATCGGTTGCGCTATCCGGGATTGTTTCTGTTAGGGATTACACTGCTACTCCCCTTCACAGTAGGCACTACCGTGATCATTCAGCTCGGTCCAATCGCCGTGCGGCAGGAAGGACTGCTAACCCTAGTGCTGATTGCCACCCGTTTCTTATGTATTCTCACCATTAGTGTGATTTTATTTGGGACCGCACCCTTTTTGACCAACATCAAAGCTATGCGATCGCTTGGTCTGCCCTCACTGGTTGCGGATATGACTCTGTTGTCTTACCGCTATATTGAGCAATTTAGTAACGACCTAGCTAAAATGAAGCGGGCAATGCAGCTGCGAGGTTTTCGTGGCAAAGGACCAAAGCTTTCATGGCAGGAATTTGGAGGTCACCCAGTTGCTTCGTTACTGGAATTCTTCGCCCGTAGTTACCGTAACCTTAGAGTTTTAGCTTCCCTAACCGGAACACTTTTGGTACGCAGTTACCAGCAATCCCAGCAAGTCTATCAAGCGATGATTTTACGAGGGTATAGTAACACCTCTCAATTTATGGTTTCTGAGAGTTCTGGTGTGACAATAGGGAGTAGAACACAGAGCTTTTCATTACCCCTTCCTAGGGGAAAGCGTAGGTCGTCTAGTACAAACACTGCTGGTTTCCACCACTACATTGCTTTGGGACTCACTAGCTTGATTTCAGTAGGATTTGTGATCGCAGAAATTCTGTTAACACAAGCATGACCGAAGCGAATTCAGACTAATCAATGATGACTAATTCATGGTCATCAAATCAAGGTAATATTGATTCCGGTTAATGACTTATAAGTTTAGGGTTTGGGTTGGAGTTTTGTTAATTTAAATTAAATAAAATTAACACTTAAATTAACACTTCACAAAATTCCCTCACCCCGACTATAAGTGATTAGCCGTAATTAATATGGCTGAGAATTTATCCTAGCCTACAGCGAACGCTATCAGGCGAAACGACTTCATTCTTGGCCTTAAGGCCGTAGGCCACGCTGCGCGAACGGCCACGCTACGCGAACAGACTTCATCCTTCAGACTTTTACCGTGACCCAGCAAAAACAAGAATTTTTTTACCGAGAAGATTACATTGAACCCTATCAGTCATCTACTTCGTTACACTACGCCCTTGCCATTGATAGTCTGTATTTTTCCTACCCAGACCAACCGGATAGTTTACGCAATATCAATCTCACCATTAAGCCAGGGGAACGGATAGGTTTGATTGGGCCGAATGGTGCTGGTAAAACTACCCTATTTCTGACCATCTGCGGCGTTTTAAAACCAACTAGGGCAAGAGGGATGCTGTTATTTGGCAAACCTGTGGTAGCGGGTGAGTTTCGCCCAGAAATTGGTCTGGTGTTTCAGAATCCCGATGACCAGTTATTTTCCCCCTCGGTCTGGGATGACGTAGCCTTTGGACCAGAGAATATGGGGTTACCAGCGGTTGAGGTTGAACAGCGAGTTCAACAAGCCCTATCCCTGACGGGTGTGGAACACTTAGCGGCTCGAGTTCCCCACAACCTGTCTGGGGGTCAGAAGTGTATGGTAGCGATCGCAGGGGTTTTAGCCATGGGTCCATCCCTAGTGCTTTACGATGAACCCAGTGCCAATCTTGACCTTCGTTCCCGGCGTCGCTTGATTAGCTTTTTGAAAGGGTCCGAGGAGACAATACTGATTTCCTCCCATGACCTAGAACTGATTTTAGAAGTATGCGATCGCGTTTTGCTACTTGACGAAGGGCAAATTATTGCTGACGGTCCTCCTCAACAGGTGATGGCTAATCAGCAGCTGATGGAGGATCATGGTTTGGAAAAGCCTCACTCTATAGTGTCGGTTATCAGTAACCCTTGAAAATTTAGTCGTTGGCGGTTGACTGTTTACTGTTAACCGTCAACAATGATTAACTGGCTCAGGATGGTGCTGGAGTAATTCAATTACCTTCCCCACTTAAAAACTGCCGCTCCCCAAGTCAATCCTGCACCAAAGCCGGAGGTAACTATAATATCTCCTGATTTAATTTTCTCAAGCCGCACTGCTTCATCCAACACTATAGGTATAGAAGCCGCTGAGGTATTACCATATTGGGCGAGATTACTTAGAACCTTGTGCTTAGGAATCTTAAGACGTTGGGCAACTCCATCCAGAATCCGCTGATTAGCTTGATGCAAGAGCAGCCAATCCACCTGTTCAGTGCTGATATCGGCTCGGAATAATGCTTTTCCAATCACTTCCGGTACCTTTTGCACCGCAAAGCGATAAACCTCTTTGCCACTCATGGTAATGGGTTGATAAGTGCCTTTAGCAACTGTCAAACCCTTGACTATTTCCTGCTGTTGTGATTCATAGGCTAACTGAAGACAGCTATTCTGGGTACCATCACTACACAGTGCAAATCCCAGTAAGCGATCGGATTGATTTGCCTGCAAAACTACAGCCCCAGCACCATCTCCAAATAGTACACAAGTACTTCGGTCTGACCAATCCACCCACCTCGAGAGAATATCGGCACCAATCAGTAAGACATTTTGGTACAGGCCAGTGCGGATAAATTGGGACGCTGTAACCAGTCCAAAGACGAACCCAGAGCAGGCTGCGGTTATATCAAAGGCAACTGCTTTTGAGGCTCCCAGGTGTGCCTGAACTTGATTAGCACTACCAAACAGATCATCTGGGGTTGAGGTGGCTAGGATAATCAGATCTAGGTCTTCAGGAGCAATTCCAGCCATAGCGATCGCATTCCTTGCTGCCCCAGTAGCCATCTCACTTAGACTCCCTTGTGCATCCACCAGATGCCGTTGCCGAATTCCGGTACGAGTGGTAATCCACTCATCCGATGTATCAACCATTTGGCTTAGTTGATGGTTATCGAGGGTAACCTCTGACGCTGCGGAACCACTTCCGGTAATAGCAATGCCTGTTCCTAGTTGATTCAAGGCTCTTCTCCATCAGTTGCATCCCATGTTTTTCTCTTCCCAAGTTCGCTGCTTAGGGAGAAGGCGAAAAGACTGGTCATTGGTCAATCTTGCCATCACAGCCACTGTAAACTACACTATACAAGCCTTACACGGTTATGGTGTGGGGCTTGTGCCACGCTCAAGCTCAAAATTTCCTAGTTTAACGAAACCCTAGATGTTATTAGGTGGATTTTCTCCATATAGTTATCCGTTAAATACCATAATTTGCTGCTAAAGCTACCGGAGTTTACCTAAATGGCTATAAGGATGAGTGTAACACCAGACTTGATCAGCTACTAAAAATTTAGTCGGCATTTTGTTGTGGTCACATTTTGTTGACATTGTCAAGAATAAAAGTTAACTATGAACTGTCAACCGTCAACCGCCAACCGTCAACAAAAAAACTGTTGCGCTAATGGTGGCCTTGAAATACCGATCAACCTATCATGGCTTACTCCTGACTGCTAGAATTACTAGCCACTGATTCGGGGGACTTTTTGAAGTGATTAGCTTTAATCCGCTCTAGTACTCGGTGATCAATGGCTTCTTGAGCCAACCGAATGGCGTTAAAAATCGATGGAGCTTGGGAGCTACCGTGACTAATAATACAAATTCCTGCCACCCCTAAGAGTAGAGCACCGCCATGTTCGGCATGATCCATACGCTGCTTAATCCGCTTCAAGTTGGGTTTTAACAACGCTGTACCTAGCTGACCTTGTATCCCTTGAGGCAGTTCTTCTCGGATAATTTGCAGCATCACCTCCCCTACTGCTTCGGCAAACTTGAGCAGTATATTGCCCACAAAGCCATCGCACACAATTACATCAAACTGACCTGAGAGTACATCTCTACCCTCAGCATTGCCAATAAAGTTTATTCTGGAATTCTTTCGTAGCAGTTGATGAGTACGGATGGCCAAATCATTGCCTTTACACTCTTCCTCACCAATGTTTAGCAGACCCACCTTAGGCTCTTCCATGCCCAAGACATACTTGCTATATACTGAGCCCATGATGGCAAACTGCTCTAGATATTTAGGGCGACAATCCACAATTGCCCCCACGTCCATTATAATCACTGGCTTGCCAGCCATGATGGTAGGAAAAACTGCGCCAATTGCGGGACGGTCAATCCCTGGCAGACGCCCTAAGCGCAATAGAGCCGCTGCCATGGCTGCCCCAGAGTGCCCAGCACAGACTACAGCGTCAGCACGTCCTTGCTTGACTAAGTCCATGGCTACGTTAATAGAAGCCTTGGGCTTACGCTTCAAGGTCACCAAGGGTTCTTCATCCATGGCAACGACACCATCAGCAGCTACAATTTCTATCTGACTTGATCCGTGGTGTTGGGAAATAGAGGATCTAATTTGCTCAGGATCCCCTACCAACAATACCTCTACCCCTAACTCAGCTTGTGCTCTAATAGCT
>NZ_JAAHHZ010000172.1:0-11226 GCF_010672005.1 Moorena sp. SIO4A5
CAGAGTTTAACTGTTTTGTCCCTACTAGCCGTAGCGATAATTTGGCCATCGGGACTGAAAGCGATACTCCTGACCACATCCTTATGGTCAGATAGGGTGTGCAGTAACTTACCATTCTTATTCCAGATTTTGGCAGTCTTGTCTGCACTAGCGCTAGCAATAGTCTTACCATCAGGGCTGAAGCTAACACCCCAAACCCAACCGGTATGACCAGTCAGAGTTCGCTGCAATTGACCGTTTAAGCTCCAGATTTGGATAGTGTTGTTCTTGCTAGCGGTAGCAATAGTCTGACCGTCGGGGCTATAACTGACGTTGTAAACGGTATTCTCATCCCCTGTGGGAATAGGGAGTTCATTACCGTATCGACTCCAAAGTTTAACCGTGTTGTCAGCACTAGCGCTAGCAAGGGTCTGGCTGTCGGGGCTGAAATTAACGCTCCATACCGTACTTTCATGACCGGTAAGGGTTTCGAGTAGCTGGCCATTTCGATTCCAAAGTTTGACGGTATTGTCAGCACTAGCGCTAGCAAGGGTCTGACCGTCGGGACTGAAACTGATGGTAGTCACAGTACTTTGATGACTTTCATGGTCATCGGTTCCCAATGTCTGATACCGAGTACCGTCAAGTTTCCAGAGTTTGACAGTTTTATCCTTACTACCAGTAGCAATCAGTTTACCTTTGGGACTGAAACTGACGCTGAAAACCGCATCCTCATGGGCTTGTATGGTTAGAGGCTTTCTCTTGTACAAGCCATTCCGGTCTCTACGCCAGAGTTTAACCGTTTTGTCAAAACTCCCGGTTGCCAGCACCTTGCTATCGGGGCTGAAACTAATACTGAGCACTGCTTTATCATGGGCTTTGAAGATTTGGGGTTTTTTGCCTTCGAGGCTCCAGATGATAACTTTTCCATCCTCGCTAGAAGCAGCAAGGCTTTTGCGATCAGGGCTAAAACGCACGCTCCAAACTAAATCAGTATGCCCTGTCAGGGTTTGAATATACTTACCATTCCGTTGCCAAACTTTAACAGTTTGATCTTTACTAGCGGTAGCAATCAACTTCCCATCAGGACTGAAGGTAACACTCTTGATTTCATCCTTATGTCCATGCTTTCCTGCTAACGTGTAGAGTTGTTTGCCTTCCTTGGACCAGATTTTGACAGTTTTGTCGGAACTAGCCGTAGCAATTAGCTCACCGTCGGGACTGAAACTAACAGTGTTGACTGTATTATCATGACCTTCTAAGCGATTGCGCTCTCTAACCCCATAAAAGGCTTGCTGTAGAGAACTCATCGCTATATCCTTAGTGTCAGAGCTGACCCGAACTGACCACTTGAGTTTTTTTCCTGCCTGTAAGGCATCTTTTAGTGGATCGAGGGCATGATTATTCGAACCGTAAAGGGCTTCTGAGGATTTAATCAAAGCTGTGATTTCGTTGTTTCTAGCAAGAGCCCAAAATATAGCAGCAGAAACGGTTGAGACCGCTAACATGCCAACTAGAACAATGGAGCCGGTCAGTGCTATCTTCGACTTCTGTAACCGGGCTTGAGAAAGCCGATGTTGCTCTTGGACTTCCTTAAGTTTGGCGAGTAATTCGCTATCTTGCTGCTGGCGAATCACAGAAACTAGATAATCATGAACCAGTTGATAGCGGTTAAGGGGACTTTCTCGTAAGAGCACCACTAATCCTGATTCGACTAGGATATTTAAGACTAAATCTAACTGGTCTATTTTTTCTATCGCTAAATCCACTGCCAAGGATTTTAAGTCTTTTTCCAAATCCTGGCGGGTCTTAGGCGGGCGGGTGTTATTTTCTTCAGTTAGTAAATACAAGATCAGTTCAGCAGCTTTTTCATTCTCGGAGCCACAATCTGCGATCACTTCTTGCAGGTAACGCTGCACCAATTTTTCTTTAGGACCTTTTCTCCGATAATGAGCTAGGGTAGTAATTCCTTCAGTCTGTAGTTGAGCTCCTACTATCTGTAATTCAATGGGACGAACTTCTCCTTCACTGCTACCTAGTTCCTGCACTAAGGTGTTTACTAAGGCTTCTTCTAAATAAACTTGAGAGCGCTCGGTTAGTCGTTGAATAATAGATTTAGCATCCTCTAGGGAGAAATTACCTAAATAATAAAGAATAGTTTTGTTGAGAATATTATTGTTGATTGAATCAAAATTTTTATGACGAATTCCCTGCAACAAAAAATACAAATCATTTTCCCGTAATGACAAGATAACCTTGACGAAAGGAATCTGAAGACACTCCCGGAAAAAATCAAAGAAGCGTTTTCTTTCAGTAGGATTATCCGAAATCAAGAAAAACTCTTCAAACTGGTCAAAAATCAGCACCGTTAGCAAATTGCTATGTTCATTTTGTCGCAATTGCTCTAAAAGGGTTGAATGTTGCAGGTTAGTTTGGGTTGAATGTTGCAGGTTAGTTTGGGTTGAATGTTGCAGGTTAGTTTGGGTTGAATGTTGCAGGTGAGAAGACTGCTGTGAACCTTGGCCTTTCGGCCACGCTTTCGCCGTAGGCGACGCTCCGCGAACGCGAACAACCTTCAACGGGTCAACCTTCAACCCAGAAAACCCTTCACCGTTCAACGGGTCAACTTCCAACTGAGAAGATGCTAAGGATTTCCAGACTTCCCTGACCCAATCGGTGTAAACCCTTACCAAAATTGGTACGACATCACGGGTTCCAATTACCTTAGTTTTGAGAGTGGGGACTAATCCAGCTTCTAGCAGGGAACTCTTACCTACCCCTGACTGACCGTAAATCACTGTCAGTTTGTGCTGGGTGCTGCCAATACGTTCCACTAAGCGCTCTACATCGTTCTGACGTACAGAAGCAGTGATTTCCTCCGCAGCAGTTTCCTGCTCTAGGAGTAAGGTAGAAGTTTGGCGTAGATGAGGTTTAAGCCGACCAGGTCCGATAAAGGCACGGAAACCGTACTGCTGCTCAACGGAGAATCGTTCTTGTTTGACCCGAAAGGCTTCTAGATACTGCTTTTGCCGGAAATAAAGCGTCCGCAATTTTTCCAAAATGCGAATATAAAGTTGTGGGGCATCCATTGGACCGGTTTCCTTAGCCCTTTCCAGGATAGTGATCGCCTCCTCCGACTGACCCAAATGCCCCTTCGCTTTAGCCAGAAGCAGTAGATAGGACATTTGATACTGTCCGGAGGTATTAGTTAACCGTGTTAGGAGTTCTAAAGCTTTCCTAGCTGCTTGCTGAGCGCCCATCCAACGGCAGTCTTGAAGGGCGACTGCAGCGATAAATCCATAATCTTGAGACAGTTGCAGTGAATTTCCATAGGTTCTGTGCAGTACCAGGGAGCGTTGCGCCAGACCTTGTAAGTCTTTCCAAGCTTCCAGTCGTTGTAGGGTTTCGCCAAGTTTAGTAATAAACTTGGCGATTAAATCTGGGCGTTTTGCTTGTTCAAATGTATCGATACATTTTTGAAAATACCCTCTGGCTGTGATCCAGTGGTGACGAGTTTGGGAGCGATTGAGTTCAGCCAGGTTCAGATAACACAAACCGATATGAAACAGCAGTAGAGCTTGACGTTCTACTGGTGAAGGGGTTGAGGGGTCTCTCGGCAACGTCCGGAGGGAAGTAGGTATTTGGGTAGTTCGACCCAGTCTGGAGGTAAAACTAGTCTGCTGTTGTGTTTTCTGCTGTTGTGTTTCGCAGCTCCTAGATTGCTGCTGCCAAAAGGCTAAACTTTGCTGATAATACTCTAACGCCTGTTCGATCTGACCATTAATATAAGCTTCTCGACCAAGGACAAATGGCAAACTAGCTTCTTGGGTTATGTCTAAGACATCTCCACGAGTTTGCAAATCCCTCAAAGCTGAGTCCAATTCTCGGCAATAGCTGGAACCGAAAATAGCGGTATTGGGTAGGAACTGATCCCCACCGGCATCCAAAATACGAGTAAATAAATAACTCTCTCGCTCTGCTAGAGCTTCAATCAATTGACTAGAGGAGAGGACAAAATCTGTGCTTGTTGCCCAACTCTCTAAATCTGGCACAAACCGAATCAGCGTTTGCAATACCTCGTCATTTACCCATAACACTAGAGGGAAGGGGCAATGCTTGCGAAACTCCTCCCGCACTTGGTTGGTAGTGATTAGTACTTGCGACCGGTTGCTCAGGGACTCTAAACCAAAGACCATCACCGCAGCTGGCTGTTGATCCCCTAGCTGCTCCAAGATAGTGGTATAGAGACTCTTAACCTTAACCGACTGGTTCAGGTATATTTCCTGGAACTCAACAGCACAGACTTGCCGCAACTTCCGGACAATGTACTCCTGTAAAGCTTCATAGTTGCGGCGGGCTAAAATCAGGGAAAACTCCCCTTGGGACGTCTCAATCGCCCAGGCGAGTTCCTGCATTGAATTAAAGTTGTAGGCATCCGCATCTTCTACGCGGTATAAGCTAGGCATGATTTGAATCCTTCCGCTTCTGCCAAAATGGGATTAACGTCAAACCAAGACCCATCTTGGTCTCGGTACTCATAGACGAACATGCTGCGGATCAAGACTTGGTAACCTTCATCTCCAACTACCTTCTTGTGTTTAGCAACATGACACAATAGTTCCCACTCATCGTCTGAGATGGGTAGGGTTAGTTCATTGCGGCGGTCTCGAATTACAGTTTCTAACATGCCTTGAGACAGAGGTAATCGTCTTTCTTTCTTGATCCAGGTACTGAGGAACCGGAGCAAATTCCGCACATGACCCCCGCTAGCGTAACACAGGCGGTCTAAAGTGTCAGGGGAGTCGAACACCTCTTTTACTCTAGCAAGACGCGACCCAGGCTCTAAATCAGGGAAGGCTCTAGCGAGTACCATTTGTCGCAGCAGAGCCATGCCCTGTTCATGGGGAGTGCCATCTCGTAACCTTACCGGTACCATTGGTAACACTTTGGGATCTACCACAAAGCGTTGAGTCAAGGCACTATAGTCATTAGAAAATCGTAGCGCTAGGGGCATGGTATAGACCACATGACAGTGTAACCCCTTTAACTGGGCTCCGCGATCCACAAATAGATATTCCGGCTGATCACGTCCCCAAGGCTTCTGGGAAGCATCCACCCGATCGAGGTTATCTACAATTACCACTAGCCCTTGTTTCCCCACTTGTTGGAGGTTTGCGATCGCAGGTTCGAGCAACTCTTGGTTAATCACTTCTAACAACCGATTGGTTTGAGGTTCGAGATATTGCCGTAACCGACTGCGCAGATCCGGGCTATCCTTAGCCTTAGCCGTAATCTCACCAATCCCAACGGCTAGGGAAACCGCCCCCTCCGTGTCTACTCCAACCTCACCAATCCCAGGAACTCCTACCCGACCGCTTAATTCAATTTCAGTGAGCAATAGTTTAGCCGCACCTGCCAGTAATTTTTTAAAGCCTTTCGGTTCACCTAGCTTAATTTTGTCTAAGCTTTCACTGACTCGACGAGCAATAGCGAGTAAAATGTCACCAACATCTACATCTCCCATTTCCAAGTCTTGAGAAGACTCAAAATAGACCACGTGAAAGTCAGCTTCTTCCAATTCCGCTTTCAGCCGCAGTAATTCCGTAGATTTACCACAACCAATATGTCCAGTAAATAGCTCACAGGTCGGCTCATCCATGGAGAAGAAGGTGATATTGTCCTTCAACTCTTCAATGATCTTGCCCCCTCGCACTGAGGAAAAATCGATATAATAATTAAGGTCTTCAGGCTGTTCTACCGTTAAGGTTTTGCTGGGATTACAGGCTTTATATAATTTTTGGATGTTTACTGTCATAGGTTTCCTTTCTCATTAGTCATTACTCATATTATCTGGCCCCAAGTTTAAAATTTACCTGTCAAGGTAGGGAATCGGGAATCGGAACCCACCCCTAACCCCTCCCAGGATGGTAACGGGAATCGGGAATCGGGAACAGGTAAAAGTCATAAAATTTGAGGATTTTATAACTGATTATATATCCAATACTATTAGTCATTAGTTAGTTTGGCTTAGTTTTTTTTTATTATGTTGTGACTAATTATGGGATTATGATTTACTTGTTATTCCCCATTCCAGTTTATCACTTCCTCTAGGTATCAGTGTAGGAATTGTGATAATTTTTGATGCCATATTCCCTGCTCCCTACTCCCTACTCCCTGCTCCCTACTCCCTGCTCCGCTGTTCCCTTTGCTATAACAATTTCAAACTGTAACTGATGGCTGTCTATAAAATCATGGGTAAAATGATCGACGACATTGGTATCAGCAAGTTCCAAATTGTAGAAATCTATAAATTCTTGGTCAAAATAGGGACCAGCATGCCAAGTTCCTACTTCTAATTTAATAAAGCAGTTACCTGGAATCCGAAAAGCGGCGATATCCTCTAAAACTGGTTGGTCATCCTGAGTGGGAGGAGCTACAGCCATGAACCAGTCTTTCCCTTCTAGAGAACCGAGACACTGAGTACATTGGACGTGGCGAGTAATTTTATCAAACTTACGACCTTTGTGGTGTAGCCGCATGATATAAAACCGGGATGTCCCATTGTCGAGGTTTAACTGAGCATCATCTTGATCATAGGGTTTGCCATCTTCACTGGCAAAGATGACTTGACCGTAGGGCTGAAAGTTCTCTGATGTCACCCATTCCGCGTGTAGTTTTTGAATCGTCTTGACTTTACTCATCCTTAGGCTCCAGCGTCAGTAGTTAAGAATTAACAGCTTATTGATTTTAGCTTGTGCAAGTGCCTTGCTGTTACTCTGGCAACTATTCTTTACTCTTTTTATATGATATCCTTTATAGGGGATTTAAAAAAATCATCAGTTTCATCTTTATGGTTAGGGTTGGCGTCCATTATTTATATTATAGTCGATTAATCTATCTCTATTAATCTCTAACTATAAAAATAGTATTGGATATAATATTTAATCAAGCCACTAATCGGACTTAATAAAAAAGGTTAAAATACCTTTATTTTCCCATTCAAAATGCCCTAACTATTAAGGTTAATTTATGACTTTTATTGGCTCAAACCAAGACAACGTGCTCTATCGCTTCTGGAAACTGGCGATCATCAATATTCTGTCTAATCTGACGGTACCCCTTGCGGGTTTAATCAGCGTGGCTTTCTTAGGTCATTTAGATCAAATCCGCCACTTAGCTGGAGTCGTTATCGCCACTATCCTGTTTAACTTCATCTACAAAAGTTTGGGGTTTTTACGGATGGGAACTACTGGAGTAACCGCTCAAGCCGTCGGACGAAATGACCGAGATGCTATGTTGCTGGTGGGACTTCGTAATGGCTTAATTGCTCTGATTTTAGGTGTAGTTATCTTAAGTTTACAGTATCCTATTAGAGAGCTGGGATTTGCTCTGTTAAGTGCTACACCAGATGTCAAATTTTCCGGTATTGCCTATTTTAACGCTCGGATTTGGGGAGCTCCGGCAACATTACTCAATTTTGTAGTCATTGGTTGGTTTCTCGGTAGAGAAATGAGTGGTAAGGTTTTGCTGTTGTCCATTATCGGTAACTGCGCTAATATAGTTTGCGATTACTTCACTATTATTCGGTGGGGTTGGGAAAGCACTGGCGCTGGATTATCGGTAGCAGTTAGTCAATACGTGATGGTTTTAGTGGGACTAGTTTTAGTGACGCGAGAAATCCAGTGGCAAGAGCTAATATCAGTAGCGAGGCGAATTTGGAACTTGTCGGAAATAATAGCTACTTTTACCCTAAATAGTAATCTTTTTATTAGAACCTTAGCGATTATTTTTACCTTGTCTATTTTTACCAATATGAGCTCAGCTTTGGGTACCACAATCTTGGCGGAAAATGCTTTAATATTAGAGGTGTTCATGCTGGCTGCTTATTTTATTGATGGATTGGCATTTGCTACTGAAACTCTGACGGGTAATTTACAAGGTAAGGGAGCAAAAGAGCAGTTATTCCCTTTATTGAGAATGGCTGGAGGAAGCTGTTTGCTATTAGGAATTAACCTTGCTTTCCTGTTTATGCTGTTTCCCCAGACACTCTTTGGCCTGTTAACAAACCACACTGAGGTGATCGAATCTATTACTGTCTATGTTCCTTGGTTACTCCTGGTGTTAGGGTTTGGTTCCATTGCGTTTATGCTGGATGGTTATTTTCTGGGCTTAGCCGCAGGACAGACCTTACGTAATTCTACCGTAATCGCCTTGGTGGTGGGATTTGCACCTATGGCTGTGGCGTCTTGGCAGTTTCAAAGTGTTCATCTTCTTTGGTTAGCTTTATCCTTGTTTATGGCAGGAAGAGCGATATTACTGGGCGTAAAGTTACCAAGCACCTTGAAGTGAAATATAGGGTTTGTATTTGAGATGTAAACCTATAGCAATTATCATAGCTATGAGGTAAAATTTTATGGATTTTAGGGAACAGGGAACAGGGAACAGGGAACAGGGAAGAGAAAAGAGGGAACACGTAAAAAATCCTGTGTATCTCATTAGGTTAAAAACCGCTATATAGGGTTTGTATTTTAGATGTAACGTAAGCATTCAACTATCAGCCAATGGCTGAATGCTTAGGATGTAAACATAAATGAGATACACAGAATTTTTTCCCTACTCCCTACTCCCTACTCCCTACTCCCTACTCCCTACTCCCTACTCCCTACTCCCTACTCCCTAAAACCTGTGATGGAATAAGCAAACCTATGGCAAGAATTTAAAGAAGTATGAAGTATCAAGGATTAATTGTAAAGGATGAAGTATCAAGGATGAAGTATGAAGCATGAACTATCAAGATAGAGGGAATTGTAGATGGCTCGTCAACGTTGGGCTTCAAGAACAGTATTTCTCCTCGCAGCAGTAGGTTCTGCAGTTGGCTTAGGGAATGTGTGGCGCTTTCCTTACCTAGCTGGGAAATACGGTGGGGGAGCATTTTTAGTCCCTTACCTGATCGCTTTAGTCCTAATTGGGGTTCCACTGTTGATGCTGGAATTTGCGGTAGGACAAAAAATGCAACGGGGAGCCATAGGCTCATTTAGGAAATTACACCCCAATTTCGGCAGTCTCGGTCTGTTTGCCCTGATGTCAGCCTTTATCATTGTCTCCTATTATGCAGTTGTGATGGGCTGGAGCTTGATTTACTTTCTGGCATCCTTTGGGGTCAAGTGGTCGAGGGATGCTAAAAGCTACTTCTTTGATAGTGTTCTGCAAATCAGCGATGGGGTCAATGTATTAGGTGGTATCAACTGGCCAATCTTATGGTCCCTAGTTGTAGTCTGGGTCTTGATTTATTTCTGTGTTTGGAAAGGCACGACCAGTGTGGGCAAAGTCGTTGTCTACAGCGTTCCACTTCCAATTATTTTACTGGGGGTATTGCTATTACGAGCAGTAACTTTACCAGGTTTCCTCAATGGCTGGAAACTCTATCTTACTCCAGTTTGGAGTGCATTAGTTGACCCGGAAGTTTGGACAGCTGCATTCTCACAGATTTTCTTTACCTTATCTCTGGGATTTGGAATTATGGTGACTTATGCTAGCTACAAAAACTCAGAGGATGACATTGCTAAAGATACCTGGTTCACTGCCTTTATCAACAGTGGTATCAGCTTATTTGCGGGTTTTGTGGTGTTCGGAATCTTAGGATATATGGCTGGAGAAACTAACACCCCCTTGGCAGAGCTGGCTGCTTCTGGTCCAGGTCTAGCGTTTGTGGTTTTTCCGGAAGCTTTAAGCTTAATGCCCTTGCCTTGGCTGTTCAGTCTGCTGTTTTTTGTGATGCTGCTTTCCCTAGGCATCGACAGCGCCTTTTCCCTAGTAGAAGCTTTGAATGCGACTATCCTCGACAAACAACAACAGGGAAATGTTGCTAAGGTTTCAATTGGGGTTTGTCTAGGGGGATTTATTGCTGGAATTATTTACACTACCAGAGCTGGATTATATATTTTATATATCGTATATCATTTTGTTACTAACTATAACTTGATGTTGGTAGCTATTTTCCAATCCATCCTAGTGGGATGGCTGTATGGTGCTGAAAAGCTACGACGATACATCAACCAAGTTAGTGATTGGAAGGTTGGGAAATGGTGGAATTTTTATATAAAATACCTGATTCCTATGGCTTTAGTCGCTTTGCTAGCAACCCAGTTTTCAAAAGATATTAGGACTCCCTATGAAGGATACCCAGCCTGGGCTTTAGGAATTGGCTGGGCAATCGTGTTTTTGCCATTACTTATTTTCCTGTCTTTGCTGGTCACAGACAAAACATTGATCAATGGGAGAACAGATTAGTTTTAATGATTAGTTTGTAAGCCGTCAGCCGTCAGCTGTCAGCTGTCAGCTGTCAGCTTAAAATAATATCAAGTCCGCTTGAATACCCATCATAAAAGTATGGGGAGGGTGGGGCGTGTGGGGAGATGGGGAGATGGGGAGATGGGGAGATGGGGAGATGGGGAGATGGGGGAGATTTTTATAAAGCGATGCAGCGCGGTCTTGGGGGTTTCCCCCATGAGCGACTGCATCAAGACAGGGTAATTATCCTGACATGATATAAACATCAATATTGATAGATTAATGAGAATGCAATCAATTTGACAATCAATTTGACAATCAACGGCGACTCACCAGCACAAACCCCCGTGTCTTTTTAGATTCTGAATCCTTAGTCGCCATTGCTTGCCACAATTCTTCAGCCTTGACCCAGACCGGAGGATATTTGTAACGAGAGACATCTAGGATCAGAAAACGGTCTGCTTCTTGGTTGTAGGCAGCTAAAGGAGAAATATGTCCCCCAGTTTTCTGAGCAATGGCTTTGCGTAAGTAATTGACTAAGACAAAATTTTCCGCTTCTTGCAAATTCTTTACCACTATGTTGCGAAACTGATCCAGGGTCAAATCACCACCATGGTAAACCTCTGCTCTAACTGGATAAGTTTCCAATAATCCTGCTAATTGTTCCAAAGTCATGCCCCGACGAGCAATCACCTCAGCCATGCGCACTTGCTCAGTTTTGGCATTCAAAACATTCTTCTGGGTGAAGCGGTTAGTCCTAAATTCCGGTGCCTCTGGAGCTTGAATTGATAAAGCATTTAGCACCATGACCATACTAGCTACTCCACAGTAAGCCAGGTTTTCCTGAGTGACAAACTGAATACTTAGGGGCAAATAGTCTTCTCGGGCTTGGCTTGCCATCAGTAACCTTTCTCCGTGATCGGAATCGAGGTTAATCAGATTTTCGGTCAGTGGAAT
>NZ_JAAHHZ010000173.1:0-11183 GCF_010672005.1 Moorena sp. SIO4A5
ATATTCGGCTGCCTCTTTTGGGGTGACATATTTTTTCATAACGGCTTAACCTCTACAAATCTATACTAACATCTTTGTAGAGATATGAAAAGGTTTGATGAGATTAAATGCTAATAGTTACACCTCTTTCCCTTAGTTATTAGAGTCGAACGAGGGATTCCTCCCCCGAACTCTCCTCCAGAACCGGACATGACTGTTCCCAATCATCCGGCTCCTCCTGGTGGCATTGGTATCTTGCCTATACTTCATGGGGATATTCCGCTCTTTGCTGTCTGGTTTTATTATTATGACAGTGGGAGTGTAGGAGCTGTTTGTTTTCTAGCTTATTACTACCACCGGCTCTTTTAGGGATGATGTGGTCTATTTCAAATACATGATCAGACATGAATCTGTGATTACACAGAGCACATCTCCCTTTTTGCCTTTTCAGGAGTTTATTCACAGTTGGCTTTACACCATGATATTTGGCTAATCTTTCAGCCCAGTAGTACCAATCACCATCGTATGGCGATTTTCCTTCCTTTAGTCTAATCACCCTTTTTATGTGTGTATCCGTATGTTTATTTAGGGTGTACTGACCGTCAGGAGTTCTGAATATCCATCCTTCACCTTTATCTATCCACCAATAGTTGGCTATGGCTTTCTTGGTTCCTTTGTTAGGAGACCTGTATTTAGCCCATCGCTCAAGTTTTAGGAATAGTTTACTGTCGATTTGGCTGAATATTCGGGAGCTTACTACTGAGTTGTATTGGTTAGCCCATCCAGTGATTTTGGAGTTTAATTCCCCGATTAACCTGGCTTGGTCTGAGTGTCTGTGGCTTCGGACAACTTCCTTTAGGTTCCTTAGGTGTCTCTTTACGGATTCTTTACTGGGTTTTATTAGGGTTTTGTATCCTAATTTGTTCCCTTGTCTGTCCTTTTTGCTGTTGACCTGATTAACCTCGTATTGTCGGACGTTGAAACCCAAGTAGTCGAAACCTGCTTTTGTTCCTTTCCTCCCTAAGGTGTGTGCTATTGAGGTTTTTGATTCTTTTAGATTTAGTCCGATTTCCTTTAGCCATTCCTGGATGACCCCTCTGGCTTCCAGAATCATCTCCAAGCTCTTGTGTAGGACAACAAAGTCGTCCGCATATCTGTGAACCAGCGGTGGTCTTAGATTTATTTTCTGTGGGAGATTATATCTTTCTGCCAGATGTCGGTTTGTGTACCTTACGGGGAAGGTCTCATTCATTAGCTGTGTTAGCCCATGGAGAGCTATATTTGCCAATAATGGTGAGATTACTCCTCCTTGAGGTGTTCCGGCTGGGGTTTCAATGAACCCTTCTTTTCCTAAGGCTCCAGCTTTTAACCATGCTTTTAACTGTCTTCTCATCCGAGGATAAGTATTTATTTTATTTAACAGTTTTTCATGGTCGATTCGGTCAAAGCACTTTTCTATGTCCGCATCTAGCACATAGTAGCTGCTCTTGTTTATGTCAGCGTATATGGCTGCTATTGCGTCCTTAGTGCTTCTACCTGGTCTAAAGCCATAAGAGTTAGGTTCAAACTGTGCTTCCCATTCTGGTTCTAGAGCCAACTTGGCTAAAGCCTGTTTTGCTCTGTCTTCCATGGTGGGGATACCTAGAGGTCTTTTTTCTTTCTTGCCGGGTTTGGGTATCATTATTCTCCTTACCGGTTTTGCCTTTCCATCCAGTTCTAATGACTGGGCTAAAGCTAACCTTTCCTTTGGAGCTAGACTTTTCTTCCCATCGATACCAGCTGTCTTTTTGCCTCTATTATCCTGGGTTACTCTTCTTACGGCTAATAACCGGGCAGATTTTGATTTGGTTAGTAGTTTTTGGAGCTTTCTAACTTTAGCTCTTTCCCCATTCTGTGAGGCTTTGTAGATACGTTTTTGCAGCTTGAACACTGCCCTCTCAATGGACTTCCAGTTGAGAGAGTTCCAGTTATTCAGTTCCACCATCACGGTTTCGTGTGTATTGGACATATCTGCTACTCGTGTTCTACTCTTGCCGACTCAGGGGTGTCCGTCTGCATATCCTTAGGCTTTCCCTAGGGCGTTAGCTTCTGACACCGTCTTTCCGGGATAACCCTTGCGGTTGAGTACCTACCCATATTGGGAGGAACTATCCCGGTTACTTCGTTCCGTGTGACCATTGACTGACCGGGTTGGGTACTGGCTATACACCGAGAGATGTCCCTTTCGGGAGAAGGATGTCGAAACAAGCAAGGCAAAACCTGTTTCCTTTTCATCTCTAAATCGATAAAGGACTTAAGTCATTGTGTCCTGAATCTTACACTGACGATGCGTCTGGCACCAGTTCGTTGTCTTACCCTTTCGGTCTCCCTTGCGGTTTGAGCCTCAAATGACTTTTGGCGTGACACCGCTTATTATTCCTTGCACTCGACTCTTTGATACTCAGTCTCCAAGCCTAGGAATATGGAGTAACCAGACATCTTGGTTGTAGGATTTTAACCTACATGAACCACACAGTTAAAGGGTTTTATCCCTTCGAGCAATCCCCCGGCTGGAACCGGTTTCTGCTCAACGAATCGCACTCCCTTTTTTGTATTTGAGAATGCGATTGAGGTTGAATAGCTCAACGATGGCGGGATGGGGGAAGACTTCGATTTGGTAGCGCCCTAGTTTTTGGTGAGTGATAGTTGGGGCATGGATAAATTGCCGTTTTTCTAGGCTCAGACCAAATTCTATAGTGCGCTGGGCGAAGGGGCGTTGGCGGTTGGCGGGATAACACCCAGCATGATAGCGACCAAAGTATTTATGGGTCAGTCTATCCGGTAGACGCATTCCTGTAGGGTTGGGAATCAGGGTAGGAGCGTCTACTGCTACCATGGCGGGTTCTGGAGATGGTGACCAATGGTCTATCCAGTTCAGGATATCTGTGATTGACTCTTTGCGGTCTAAATCTAGCAGGTTTAGGGTGCCGTCAAACCAATCTAAGCAACAAAGACCAGTTGCTCCAGAAGTCCAGCCCAGGTCTATGCCTAAAAACCTCATAACTTACTGTATTTCACAAAAATTAATTAAATTCAGTAACTAATGTTACTTTTTATGTTTTTATTTGGTAAATCTAGCTACTTTTTCCAAAAATTTTTGTATGATTCAAAATGTAAAGGATTTTAGTGCATAAAAAAATACCAAGTTGCCGACTGTCCCTGCAACTTGGCATGAATAGGAACAATGCACTGCATCCTCAAAGACAACAGTGAAATATCCCTATATTCGTACACATCTATTCTGAGGTTTTAGTCATGAGCATGCAAGAGCTTAGCAGCACAACCCAGTCTCATGTTGTAACTACACACTGGCAGCATCCAGTCAGGATGACTATGCTGATAGTTTTGTGCTCCTTGGTGATGGGGTTAGTGCCGTTTATGTCTATTTCAAATCTTGCCCAGACACAAACCCAGACTCCAATCACCCTTGGTGAGGCAGGTCTTTGGGAAACTCTCGGAGAGCGGAATTAAGAATGGAAGGTTAAAACTTTTAACAATTACCTCAAAACTTTGAGCTTTTGTAAAATCGGTGTTCCTAATGGCTCTTGGTTGGGATTTTGCGATCGCATACTGTCAGTTTCACTGATGGGCACCAAGTTGACAGCACAGGCTTTTAATTCTGGTTCTAGGGAAATGGGACAAGATTCAGGATGGGTCAGAGCATTAGCTTCTGCCTGATTTGCCCACAAAGCTCCCCAGTGCATGGGGGCAAAGACTGTACCAGGAGTAATCGCTTTAGTGACTTGAGCTGGGAAGCGGCAAGTTCCGCGACGCGATCGCACTTCTACCCAACCCCCATCTTTAATCCCCAGCTTCTGGGCATCACGGGGATGAATTTCTAGTAACGGATTGGGGTACATTTTGGTAATTTTCTCAATCCTGCCGGTGCGGGTTTGAGTGTGCCAGTGACCATAGAGTCTGCCAGTTGTCAGAACCAAAGGATACTCTTCCTCGGGGGGTTCTGCCAGTCCTTTAGAATGGAAGGCAGCAAATTTTGCCTTGCTATCTGGCGTATTGAATCGGAAGTCAGTATAAAGCCGTTTGCCAGTATTTAGTGCTGATTGCTGATTGCTCAGTGACTCAGAAGACTCTTGGTTTTGGAACTCCTCAGGGCAGGGCCATTGAATCGGACCGTTTTTCCGTAAGCGCTCGTGACTAAGTCCAGTCATATCACAAAGTCGTCCACGGGTAAGTTGGACAAATTCCCGATAGACAGCGGCAGAGTCAGTAAAGTCAAATTCTTTAGTAAAGCCGAGGCGACGCCCTACTTCCGCAAAGATTTCCCAATCCGGTCTGGCTTCTCCTGGTGGATTACGGAATTGGGGGCAAAAGGTGACAACTCGCTCAGAGTTAGTCATAGCGCCAGTCTTTTCACTCCACTGGGCTGCTGGCAGCAAGACATGAGCATAGGCAGCGGTTTCAGTGGGGTAGTAGGCATCTTGATAGACAGTAAAGGAGGATTTTCTTAGGGCTGCCTTAGTTCGTTCAATATCCGGCATACTCACAGCTGGGTTAGTGGCAGCAATCCACAAGAAACCGACATCTCCAGTTTCTAGACCTTTGATCATGCTCCAAGCATCAAGACCAGCATTGGGGGAAATTGTCCCTGGCTTGAGTTTCCATAACTGTTCCACCTCACTGCGGTGTTGGGGATTCTTTACTACCCGATAACCCGGTAAGATGTGAGCCAGTCCTCCAGCTTCTCGTCCTCCCATCGCATTAGGTTGACCAGTTAGAGAAAATGGTCCTGCTCCTGGTTTACCAATGTTGCCTGTCATCAGGTGCAGATTAATGATGGTGCGGACTTTAGCAGTACCTTCTGATGATTGGTTGACCCCCATTGACCACAAAGACAGGACACGCTTCGATTTTGCCCAGTAGCGAGCAGCTTCCTCAAGTTCATGCACCGGTATACCACATCTTTCGGCAACGATATCCGGTGGATAGTTGATAATTACCTGAGCGTATGCGGAGAATTCGCTGGTACACTCCTCAATAAATTCAGTGTCCAGTTTACCCCAGCGCAATAGTAAGTGAGCAATACCATTGAGTAAATCAATGTCAGTACCCGGTTTAATCGCTAGATGTAAGTCAGCCAGCTTAGCGGTAGACGTGCGGCGAGGGTCTACCACTATCATTTTAACATGACGATGCTTTTTGTGATGCTTACGCAAACGATTAAATACAATCGGGTGACAGTCTGCTGTATTAGTCCCAATCAAAAAGGCACAGTCAGTTAATTCTAGATCGTCATAGCAGCAGGGAGGACCATCGGAACCAAAACTTTGGATGTATCCAGCTACAGCTGAGGACATACACAGGCGGGAATTAGCATCAAAGTTATTGGTACCCAGACAACCTTTGAGCAATTTCTGAGCAATATAGTAGTCTTCGGTTTGGAACTGACCGGAACCGTACATACAAATTGCTTCTGGTCCTTGGGTGAAACGAACCGTCTGAATCCGATTCACTACTCGGTCTAGGGCTTCATCCCAACTCACTCGCTGAAATGGTTGATCTAGGGAATCCCGCATCATGGGATACTTGAGGCGGTCTTTATCCAAAGACTCACTAACCGTGGCACCTTTGACACAAACCATACCCTGGTTTGAGGGATGAGAGCGATCGCCTCTAACTTTCCAAATCGGATTGCCTTGACTATCTCGATAGGTAGCACGACCAGAACCAGCTGGAGGTAATACTTCCAGACCACAGCCAACCCCACAGTAGGGACAGAGTGTCTTAGCTGAGTCAGTCATGATTTTTACCCCCAATTTTTTTTGAGTCTTTTTAGTATATTTTGTGACTAGATTAAATATTTTTGCAATTAATTTTTAATTAATAATTCTTATATCAAATATCAGCTATTTATAACAAACGTTTATATCAAATCAATCATTAATTAGTTAATCAATTAGTTAGTTCGTTAGTACTTAGCTAGTTACCTAAATTATTTAGCTGATTTATGCTGTTATACGAGCAATCATATCCGATACTTTTTAGCTACCAAAATCTACCAATGGCGGATTCTGGCTCACTAATGCAAGCTGATTTCTCAGCCAGGGGGTATCTCCCAAGGCATGGCCGTAGGCCACGCTGCGCGAACGAAGAAATATTCCCCGAGCGCCATTGATGTCGCGATCCATAGATCGACCATCAATCTTTGATTTGATGATTTGGCTTCCACCAATATTGACCAGTTCACCAGTCCAGCTAACAGTCTTACTGGTATAAGCTTCACAAACATCAACAACAACTTTCCCAGTCTCTTGAGCTTTATGTTTCAAGAATTCCTTGAACCGATAGTGAGCAAAAGTAAGCATATTGCGAACAGTCTTAGACCTAATTTTCCTTTTCTCCTTCCTTGACATCTGAGACGTCTCAAACGTGGGAAGTAAAATAACATCAAAGTTGTCAACTAGGAATTTAGCTGTCTTATGATGAAGCTCATTTATCAGGTTCTGAATCTTGATTACCATTCGTCGAGCAGCTTTTCTCCTTCGACGCTTCTGCCCACCCTTGGCTTTACTAATCCTTGATAACAGGTTGTCTAGATGCTGGCATATTCGCTGAATTCTGGAAAAATCTCCGTGCCCAATCTTTCCCACAGATTTTTCACTAAAAAAAGTAATAAAAGTCCTGACTCCAGGGTCTAAAGCAACCACTCTACCTTGGTTTTCGGCTTTTGTGTTAGTTGCTTCATGGGGAACTACCAGGTAGCAACTCCCGTTAGTGCTAGTTAATCGACAATCACAGATATTGTCAGGTAGAGTCTCAGCAAAGGCAATTTCTCCCAGCTTTGTGTGATAGACACCTTTGCTAGACACTGCTGACTTAGGGATATAGCAAGACTGAACAGGGTTCTTACGAGACCTAAATCTTACTCGGTTAATTTGTGAAGTTTTTTTGTATTTTTTCTTGGCCTCCCTAACCGCAGTGCAAGCATCCTTTATCGCTATAGATTTGATTTGATAAGGCACTGCTTTACACCACTCAGGGAGGTCATTTAATATGCCAGTCTTAATAGCTTTCCAATTAGCTTTGGTCTCACCATCAGAGAGTATCTTGACGGTTTTATTGAAAACATAACGGGACACTCCAAACCATTGCCGAACAAGCGAGCGCTGTTCAGAGCTTAGGAACAGTCGAATCTTCTTTGATTTTCTTACCGTATTTCCGGAGTCCGTGAACCCTACAGGAGAAGACGTGAATGATGGACAGAATATCTGCGGTAAGTTCAGATTCGGGGCAGCTTTCAGGTTGACTGAGAACCAGGATTTTTCCACCGTTGAGACCGACCAAGTACTCAATGAGTTCAAACCCGAATCGGGTGAGCCTGTCTCTACAGGCAACAACAATCGTGAGCTGATCATAGCGCACGATTCGCTCCAGTACGGCTCTAAGCCCAAATCTTTAGTTGAGACCTGAGCCGATATCTTTGATGATTTCCGCTTCCGGGAAGAGGGAATGGAGATAGGCGAGAAGTCTGTCGAGGTCGTCTCTTTGAAAGTTGGTACTGACTCGGCAGTAACAGATGGTGTAGTAATGTGACCTGTTAGACTTTGGAGCTTTTCCAAAACGAAGAAGATCTCTTGAGTCAAAGAGTCTAGTCCCGCCTGGCGTTCTTTCGCACCTGAGAGTCCCATTATCTGCGTACTTCCTTAAAGTGTTCCGTGATAGTCCCGTAAGTTCGACCGCCTTAGGTCGTGGTATTAGTCCGTTGTAGATAGTGGTAGATTAGTGGATATTTATAGCAACTGTCACATGCCTCTTTTCCAGAGGCTTTTATGAAAGTTTTCGTTAATTCAAAATCTTGCTCAGTGCTGAAGAGCTGGAAGAGCTGATAGCTAAAGGCTGAGGATTTTTTTACCTTGTTTAATAAGCAATTATTCCGTCGGGTTTGGGGCAATCTTAATTAAGATTGCCCCACTTCTATCTAGATATTTTTCAGCCATCTAGTGTAGAGTGCTTTCAACTAGACCCACCAAGGAACTAGTTCATCACGTCTCCAGTTTCCATAGCAGCTGGGCTAGCAGCAGTAGCGTATTCTTCTTCCCCTTCATGGAGCTCAGCAAAGGAACCCTTAGGTTCTTTCAATACTAGGAAGCACAGGAAGGCAACAACCAAAGCTGTAACACCCAACACCTGGAAGAATATGCGGTTACCCACATCTCCTGCTGGCAATAAACTAAAGATAGTCAGGTAAGCAACAGCACCAACGTTTCCGTAAGCACCCACGTTACCAGCCACCTGACCGGTAATCCGTCGCTTGACCAGAGGTACGATGGCAAAGGTAGAGCCTTCTCCAGCTTGCACAAAGAAGGAACAAGCCATGGTCAGCAGTACCGCACCAGGAAGCCACCAGCCTCCTTTCACCGTACTGAAAATCAGATAGCCAATACCCATACAGAATGTTAGAACTGCCATGGTCATCTTGCGGCTACCCAGTTTATCAGAGATTAAGCCGCCACCAGGACGGGACATCAAGTTCATGAAAGCGTAGCTAGCAGCAATCATCCCCGCTGCTTGTTTACTCAGTCCGAAGGTGCCTTCAAAGAAGGCAGGGAGCATAGAAACTACAGCTAATTCAGAACCGAAGTTAACAACGTAGGTCAACTCTAGAATGGCAACTTGAGAAAAATTGAAGCGGTCTTCAGGAGGATAGCGCTTACGACCTGCTAACAAATCTTTGTTAACTGCCCAGCAGTTGTAAGCTTGGAACAGATACAACCCAAGTAGACCAGCCCAGACGATATATAGAACATTTTGCTCGAAAAAGCCTACTTTATTCAAGCGCCAAGCCAGAACACCAAGAATGATAGATAGAGGAGCATTCATCACCATCAGAAACCAGAAGTCTTTCTTAGTGGTGACTTCCATTCCTCTGGCGCTTTTGGGCTTCTGATAAACTTTGCCTGGGGGAGTATCTTGGACGTTAAAATAATAGAGGACGCCATAGAGAGCAGCGATAATCCCGGTACCAGCAATGGAAAAGCGCCAGTTGAGACCTGGACTGCCAAAGGCTAAAAAAGCGGCAATGGTAGGTAGGGTAAAGGCTGCTGCTGCAGAACCAAAGTTACCCCAGCCCCCGTAAATCCCTTCGGCTAAACCAATTTCTTTGGGAGGGAACCATTCTGCCGTCATCCGGATGCCAATCACAAAACCTGCACCTACGATACTCAGTGCCAAGCGGCTAATCACCAGTTGGCTAAAGTTCTGTGCCGAGGCAAAAGCAATACAAGGTATTGCTGCATACATCAGCAACAGGGAGTAGGTGATTCTTGGTCCGTATTTATCTAACAGCATCCCGATGATGATACGGGCAGGCACTGTCAGGGCAACGTTACAAATTGCGATGGTTCGGATTTGACCTACTTCGAGACCGAAGTCTGATTTCACCTGTGTTGCTAGGGGTGCTAAGTTGAACCACACTACAAACGACAGGAAGAAAGCAAACCAGGTCATGTGGAGGATTTTATACCTACCACGAAAAGACCACATTTCTGCGAGCATCTATATACCTTTCCTCTACTCAAACTACGAAAACAGAAGATTCACGCACCAACAGCATTAGTGATAAAAGCTGAACGTTTGGGTGGATTTAGTATCCTCCAAAAACTACTCCAAAGAATCCCTTTCAAAACAATCCAGCTGATCGGTTGCCATCAACTTGCTGACTGATTAAAGTTACCTATTAGTTTGAATACTATAGCTTATTGGTTTAGGGTAATTCTTTCGGAATTGATTGCTAAAGTACTCGCCCATAGATACTACTTTTCTGAGGTTAACTTAATACTATTGTTCAGGTACTAATAGTTACACCCCTGAAACATAAGTTTCGTATGATTTGTTACAAATTATTTCTGGTGATGAATTAAATGCATAATTTATATTCAATGGTTACATCAGAGCCAGAAAATTGGGGTGTTGCTTAATTTTCGAATGAATTGAGGTTTATTCCTAAGTTAAGCCAAGCCGATTAACTGAGAACGATCAGCTCGGATATCGAAACCATTGAGGTAATTAACTGGCTGACTAGGGTCAAATGCTCTTTGATCCACAAACACATCAGCAGGTTCAAGCCTCATACGCTCACTAGGTAGATCGATTTTCAACGCCTTGGCAACCTCTTCATAAATTTTCACTGGATAAACCCGGTCGATAATTTTATCCGCATCCTTGGGATATTGACGTCGGTTAATATGACGCCAGCGAATCATTTGGGTTAGCAGCCAAACACCATGGGAGCGCCAAGGATAATTAGCATGATTGGGCTTTTTCAGATAGTCTGTATCTTGGAAGTGAAATAAATTAAAATCAGGGATTGATTCAAATCGGTCTTTCTGGTCAAAGCCACCATAATTATAGTTGCCCAGTAAAGAACCTTCCAGATAGCTTACTTTAGTGTCGATGTATTTGCTCCTAGATATAATCTGAGCAATTGACTGGCGATTTTCTAGTTGGTCACAATACTGACAAGCTTCCAAAACAGCTGCTACTAAGGCTCGGGCGGTTGTGGGATGTTTTTCTGCCCAAGGTCCCATGGTTGCTAGTATTTTTCCTGGATGACCTTTCCAAATATCCCGACTTACATAAACCGTAAATCCAGCCTGGTCTACAACTGCTCTTTGGTTCCAGGGCTCATCTAAACAGTAGCCATCTACTATCCCAGCTTGGAGTTTGTATACCATTTGAGATGGTGGAAACTCGATTAGCTTAATCTGTTTCTCCGGATTAATCTCCATAGCTGATAGCCAGTAGAGAAGGGTATAGTTTGCCATGGAGTTGGTCAAGTCTATCCCTACTTTTAGGGGCTCGGTTAATCGTCTAATGTATTTCCTGTAGGAGTTGGCAAAATCTGGGAAATTATAGTATTCCGTTGAAGGACGAATAGCACCTTGCCAAGCTTTTTTGGAAAAGGTGATTCCAGCGCCATTGCGATTGAGCATCATTAGAGATATCACTGGTGCCTTGGCTGAACCAAAATTGGTGAGCATTGGCAATCCAAACAAGGCAACGCAGGCATCTATACCCCATGATAGTAAGTCTTTGTGAACCGCTGACCAGTCAGGATATTTCTTAAGAGCCACATTCAAACCATAACGCTGAAAGAAGCCCTTTTCTTTGGCAATGATTAAAGGAGCACAGTCAGTTACAGGAACAAA
>NZ_JAAHHZ010000174.1:0-11036 GCF_010672005.1 Moorena sp. SIO4A5
TGAGAGGATATCTGAAAAGTTTTTTTATACTGAATTTTGCCCCCCTAGCCCCCCAACTTTGGGGGGAATAAGAGTCAATTTGCTTCTAAAAGTCCCCCAAAATTGGGGGATTTAGGGGGCTTGGATGTAGCAAATGAGACTTCTCAGACAACCTCTGAGAATTAAGAATTGATAATTGATAATTGAGAATGATTAAGGCTGAATGGTTAAGACAGAAGTCAGAAGTCAGAAGTCAGAAGGCAGAAGTCAGAAGGCAGAAGTCAGAAGGCAGAAGTCAGAAGGCAGAAGTCAGAATTATAAATTTCCAATTCCCAATTCTACATTCTTAATTCTACATTCTTAATTCAGCGGACATCAGCTCTGCTATCAGTTTGTTTCGTCGTCCCTTTAGAACTTAATAGACTTCGCGGCAGTTGTCGGGAACAGGAAACAGTGGACAATAATTGAGGTAAACACTATCATAAAAATACTTTTGCAAGAGGTATCTGTTAATTAATCTTCACAGAAAAGGTACCCTTAAGGGTACTACCAAGCCAGATTATTCTCTAATAAGATACAAATGTATCGATTGAAATCAGTAATGAAACTCGCTGCTCACCAAATGTCTGGTATTTCTGCCGAAATTGATGCCTATCTCAAAGCCCACCATGAAATTGGGTGGTTCTCAGGGGCGGTTATCGTACTCAAGGCAGGTAAAACCATGTTTACCAGGGGGTATGGCATGGCTAGCCTAGAGTACCAGCTACCCAATACCCCCCAGACTAGATTTCGGTTGGGGTCGGTGACAAAGCAGTTTACTGCTGCTGCGATTCTACAACTCCAGGATCTGGGGTTGGTTGATGTACACGCTCCTGTTTCTACCTACTTGCCAGATTATCCCCATGGGAATCGCATCACCTTGCATCACCTCCTAACCCATACGGCGGGCATTCCTAACCTAACTAGTTTTCAGGATAAAACCCAATGGATGGCAAAACCTACGACCCTTGAGGAGTTGATTGCCCGCTTCCAAGACCTCCCCTTGGAATTTGAGCCGGGAAAAGAGTTTCGCTACAGCAATTCAGGCTATGTTCTGCTGACCCAGGTGATTGAAACCGTATCGGGTCAGTCCTATGGCAATTATCTAAAAGAGCATTTGCTCCAGCCTTTGGGGATGGAGAACACAGGTTACGAGTATCCTTTGGCGGTGATTGATGGCTTGGCAAATGGTTATCAGTTCACTGATGACGGCTATCTCAAGGCAGAGTATATTAATATGTTCGTGCCACAGGGAGCCGGAGGACTATATTCCACGTTGGAGGATCTGGCTCGATGGAATCAGTTTTTGTTTGACCATGGGGTGGGAGATGAAACGATCTTAAGGGATAAGGCGATCGCTACTATGACCTCTCCCTTAGTACCGATGAATCCTGACGAAACTCCCCATCTGTTCTATGGCTATGGATTGGTAATAAACAAACAGCCCAAGCATCAGCGCATTGGTCATGGTGGGAGAATTAACGGCTTTGTGACTAATCTGGAATACTACCCAGACCAGGATGTGAGTGTTGCTGTGCTCAGTAATGTACAAACCGCCAATATAGAGCAAATTTCCCAGGATTTGGCAGCAATTGTGTTTGGGGAACCCTACTCCAAACCCACAGTTTCTGAGGTAGATCCGTCTGTATACGAGGGCTATATTGGAACTTATCAGGTTGCTCCTGAGTTCCAGGTAACTATAACCACCCAAGCCAATCAATTGCGGATTCAGGGAACAGGGCAGTCTATCTTTAACCTTTATCCTACCTCCGAAACTGAGTTTTTTACATGGGTCATTGATTTGCGAGTTGTCTTTAACCAAGGCTCAGACGGCACGGTGGAAAGCGTGACGCTGCTGCAAAACGGGCAGGAAACCGTTGCTCCTAGGGTAGATTGAGATTAAAGAGTTTTAATGTAATCTTCTAGATCAATCCCTGTAGTCCATAGTGGCTAAAGTTTGAGGTTTTCCATGAATGCGATCGCACCATTACAAACTACCGCGTTCAGCTTCGCTGCGCCAAAGGCGATCGCTTTCTTATTTTCAATCTATTCAGATTCTACTATGGATGAAACTGGTTGTTAAGGATTTTCGTGCGAATGAGGAAACAATGTATTATAAAATGAACTATACATTTCTGAAAATGCTATAGCTAAAATAACTTAACGTTAATCATTCTTAACAAAAAAGGTACCCTTAAGGGTACTGCGAAGCCAGGGAATTATCTGACATTCTATAAATATCTTGATTGAAATGAATCGCAGCAAGAGGTAAAACCCATGGCTTATAAAGCCTCTCATCCCTGTGTCTTCCAAGTTCCGATCAAAATTAGAAGTACCCATTAATCTCGACAAGGAAATGGAGCTCCAAGAGAATTAGCTGTTACTGTAACCAACGGTGTGTTCACTGTGGTAACTCATTTGAAAACTGCTAGAAAACCCTTCATTGATTAATAAATCCTAGACTCTATTTTAAGCTAGTTATTCTGCTCTAATCCCTCTGTAATATTAAAATTTATTATTCAATGGCTATTAATAATCGTTCAAACTGGCTAAGATCTGTAGGAATTAGTAAACTATTAATCAAATTTATTTATCTGGAAATAATACTACTAATCATTCTGGTTTTACTTGGGGTTTTATTACAGTTAAAACTTCCAATTATAGAGCAACAGTTTCCAGGACCAAAGATCTTATTAGAATACTTTGTTTATCTTATTGTTAAACTAGTCGTAGGAGTGTTAGGTTTAGTCTGGCTTTATCGATTACACGTTGATTTGAATAGGATTTATAGTTATTACCCAATCGAACCTGGACAAGTGCTAGCTCTATGCCTAATTCCCATATATAACATCTTTGGAATTTGGAGGATTTACTCGACTTTTGCAGAGTATTTAAATAAAGAAGAAAGTAGGGGTTTAAAAACTAGACTTTTAATTTTGTATATTGGTTATGTTTTTCAGCGAGGGTTTTCAAAAGCTTACCAAAACAATTATAGTGGAGATTATGCTTTTTATTTTTTAATCATCGGTAGTTTAGTAAGCCTATGCTTGTGTATAGTTTTTATGCAGATGATAAAAATGATGAGAGGTGTAGTAATTGCCAAATTCCGAGAGGATTTTTACCCCAATATCGAAAAAAGTTAATCCTATTATAAAGCAAAGCTTTTGGCAATTGTCGATGTACGGCGGTTTGCATAACTATCAGGTATACAGGATTGTTTTCCTTCTTCCCACTTCCGACTTCCCTCTTACCTGCTCCCGTCTTGATGCAGTCGCTCATGGGGGAAACCCCCAAGACCGCGCTGCATCGCTGCTCCCTGCTCCCTGCTCCCTAAAAACCCAGAACTTTGTACCTAACTGAATTGCAAACCGCTGTATATAGCATCAATTCTCAAGCTTCATATCGGCAAAGTGTTCCATCAGCATTCGATGGATAAAGATGTAGCCCCCTCCTACTTTTTGTAGGAAGATGCGATCAGCAGCATAGTCCAGGAAGCGGGCATAGTTCCAAGGGATGCAATTGTTACGGTAGAGGACAAGGCGGAGGCTGAAGTGTTGGATGCAGGCTAGACCACCACTCAACAGCCCGAACAACAGCCCGAACAACAGCCCTAACAACATCCCGAACAACATCCCTCTCATCAGCCCTAACAACATCCCTCCTATCAGCCCTTCCATCAGCCCGAACATCAGCGCTACCATCAGATATACAGTTATAGCATTACGAGCTGATTTCCAAATTCCTTGATTTGGACTTGTTTTTGTTTCAATTTCTGAACTCTCCAGCCCTTCCAACACCCCTCCCATCAGCCCGACCATCAGCCCGAACATCAGCCCGATCAACACCCCTCCCATCAGCCCTTCCGTCAGCCTGACCATCAGCCCTCCGAACACCCAGGCCGTTAGCCTGAACATCAGCCCTCCCATCAGCCCTCCGATCAGTCCTGCTATCAGCCCAAACATCAGCCCGAACATCAGCCGGTTAATCAAGATTTTTTTCCAATTAATATCAAGTATTTCAACTGTTTTGATTTCTTTCCTTGCTTCTTTATCCAGCCCGACCATCAGCCCTCCCGTCAGCCCGATTATCAGCCCTCCCGTCAGCCCGAACATCAGCCCGAACATCAGCTTGACCATCAACCCGACCATCAGCCCGACCATCAACCCGACCATCAGCCCGACCATCAGCCCGACCATCAGCCCGACCATCAGCCTATAAGTTTGTTTTTGATTTCTATTTATTAACCAAGATGGCTGCATTTTTTCAATTAAAAATACTGTTTGAGACTCCTTAACCATCCTCTGAGCCAGCCAAATTAGCCAGTGCTTTACTTGTGCTTTCTCGTATCTATGATTAGTCTTACGACGCTTAAAAATCTTCTCGATATATGCATCAAAGAGCTGCTTGCGCCGTTCCTCTACTACGTCAGTTCTGGGCAAATCCTCAACTGCTACTCCCTGATAAGCTAGAGTTATAATATTGAGCATTAAGGGCGACTGGGCTAACTCTTGTAATACTGTATCTTCTGCAATTAATGTCTTCAATCCTGTTAAATCAGCTCCGACACGATTCAAGTAATGACAAACTTGTTCTAAAGTCAGTAATCTTATATAAACTGCTTTCTGAAAATTCAGACGGTTGGATAGGGCTTGATAGTCTTTAATCCGACTACACACTACTAACTCGGCACCATAATCCTGCTTGAATTGGTTCAATGCTACGATACATTCGTCTCGATAGTCTGCCTTAACTTCATCCAAACCGTCAAACAATAGTAGTAGTCGCTGTTTCTTTACTAAAGTTTCTCGAATTTCCTTGGGAACGTCATATTTATTACCCAATTCCTCTACTAACCAATCGGCTATCGTCTGCCGTTCCTTTGCCCAAGAGGAGAGGTTAAAGACTACGGGAATTAGCTGATTAGTGTCTTGTTCAGCACGAGCGATTAAATCCCGGGCGAGTTCGAGTAAAGTTGTGGTTTTTCCTGACCCTGGTTCCCCTAAAATTAGTAGGGTTCTTCCTGTCCCAATTTGGTTAAAAACATCAATTACTTTAGTCCCTTCGGGGAGGAGTTGAGGTGAGTCGTCACCGATTTCGATAATTTCGCTCAAAGGATTAGTAATGACATCGGGTCTCTCTTCTAATCCCAACTCCATCAGTACCTGGTGATAGAGGGATTTTTCCAGAACGCCTTTGACCCAATAGTTCTTGACTTTAGTGAGTAATGCCTGACGGTTGCGGTATTCTTGGGGAGTTAATTGGGTTCCTGGAACAGATTGCTGCTGATTAAAAATCTTAAACAAGATGTTGTTAATCTGGCTGTTATTCCCTTCAATGGCTTGGTTGCTATTTCCCTGAATTGCCTGATTTTCATTTCCTTGAACCGCCTGATTTTCATCTCCTTGGATAGCCCGATTGTTATCACCTTGGAGAACTGACATATCCTCACCAACTTGAAAAGCTTCAACCTGATGCTCAGATGAATTCACATCAGGCTGTTGTGAGTCATAATTCTGATTAGGTGACTGGCTCATGAGTTAGTTCTACACACCTATAATGCGTGAAGCAGCAGCAGCACCGAACCAATCTGCCACTTTAAGAAGGATAGGCTTGGCTTTGTCCCAGAGCGTTTTACCTGCATCAACTTTTTTACCAGCTGTTTCGAGGGTTTCTGCTACACTTCCCAGGTTGGCGAGTGCCAATTCTTTTTTCGGTTCTTCCTTTTCTGTGGCTTTTTTGGCGGCACCAAGATACATGATTGCTTCTTCTTTGGTATCTTCTGGTAGCTCTGCCCCTCGTACTAATTTATCCAGCTCTACTAATAACTCAATAACCTGCTCTTTTGTTAGCGGTTCTTGGGTTGATGCAGTACCTTGACTTTGGGTTACTTGATTGTTGTCACCTTGAATACCTTGGTTATTTTTACCTTGAACACGTTGACTATTGTCACCTTGAATACCTTGACTATTGTCGCCTTGTAGGTTGTTGACCTTACCGCCTACGGAACCACCTACAGAAAATCCACCGGGATTGTTTGTCATAATACCTACCTGTTCAACTTGTGTGTTTGTCTAAGAGCTAGGATGCTGTAGTCGCTATATTGTTTATATTAATAAAGATTCAAAGACAAACTAGTACCTATCATTAGGAAAACTTCAGTCCTGAAAGGATATACTTCACTAATCTTTACCATCGCTTACTGGACATGGCAGTCTTTTTGATAATTTCAGCTGTTATTTCTTCCCCCATCACGAACATCTGGTAGAGGAGGAGGATGCGTTCGCGTAGCGTGGCCCAAAGGCCAATCGCAAAACTCCTGAACGGTTATCCCTGCTTCACTTCAGGTGCTGGAGCAGCTAATCCTAAATCACTTAACAAAAATTTAAACGTCATGCTTTCCCCGATCAGCTGAGAGCTGAGAGCTGATAGCTGATAGCTGATAGCTGATCAATTACCAACCAACTATCTGTACTCTTAAATTATCCTGAATCCTTATAGACAAATGAATTTAGCTGTAATCAAGTCCCGTCGGACATTGATAACCTTAACAGTTACAGTTGCCATTGTATTGATTTCACTCAAGGCAGCAAGTGCAATACCATTGTTTGGTGCCGGTGCATCATTTCCCCAACCCCTTTACCAGCGTTACTTTTCTCAATACCAACAAGAAACCAGCGTTAACGTAAATTACAGCACCATTGGCAGTGTTACTGGCATTGAGCAATTCATTAACGAGTCTGTTGATTTCGCTGGCACTGATATGCCCCCAACCGATGAGGAGAAAAGTCAGATGAAACGGGGTTTACAAATGGTGCCCACAGCCGGGGGAGCTGTGTCAGTGATTTACAATCTCCAAGGTGTAGTCTCCTCTGTCAGACTATCTCGGGAGACTCTAGGCAAAATCTTTACAGGTCAAATCGGCAATTGGAAGCAAGTTAACACTTACCTGCCCAGAAGAGTAATATCAAATTCGGTTGAATAACCATACTTCCGTCGTTAGGAGAGCAGAGAACTAGCGATTTAGCACGGTCTTGGGGAGGCAGTGCCTTCAGGCGGGGGTTCCCCCCATCAACAACTGCTATAGTTTCCAGCATGAGCGACAGCATCAAGACTGCCGAGGTACACAGGATTTTTTCCCTGATCCAAAGTTCCCTTTTCCCTACTCCCTACTCCCTACTCCCTGCTCCCTAAAACCTAGGTAGAGTTAGTCCCTGGTTCAATAGGTAAAGAGCATCAACCTCCCACCCTTGGACGGCATTTCAATTTGAAGGTTGTTGCCTTGCACATCCTTACCATTGAATTCGTATATAACGTCTGTGGCCCGGACGCTCCTTCTTATCACAGTAGGCTGGAAGTCAGGTAGCCAGACTCTTAGACCTTTGAGTACTTCTGGGGGTACCTGACTTTGGTCAATTTCTTCTTCAACCTGCTGAATTTCCCCAATGGCATTGACATCCACTTCAAAGCGGTTGCCCTGGGAGTTCTGACCACTCAGTCCATAGATTAGCTTGCCATCACCCCCAATCTCGATTGCTGCATCCGTGGGTGAGACACCAGCAGCAACAGTGGCCGCAGTGATAGCAGGAGCTGGCACTTCAGAGATAGAAATCTCCTGATATATCCCCCCAAAGCTTTGGGCAAATGCCTTGCCAGCTGGGAGACTAAGTGCAAGGAATGAAACCAGTGTCAAGCTAAATTTTCGCAGTAAACTCATCTCCATGTCACACCAAAAAAATGTTTCCTTTCTTGTAAAATAGCATTAAACTTGGCTTAGAGTTTTATAGTAAACTCTCTGATGAGATAAATTTGATTGCCCACTATTGATTGCCCACTTATAACGCCAGTAAAATTGGCGAAACTTTAGACTTGAAATAGTCGTCATATAAATTATATTGTTATGTAAGCTATCAGCTATCAGCTATCAGCTATCAGCTATCAGCTAATGAGGTGCTTTTGAATAAAACAAGTAAGCATTGGTTTAATCTCTGTTACATCAGCTGACGGTTCCATAGCGTGAGCTTTTAGCTGAAGGCTGACAGCTCACGGCTGACCGCTGAATGCTTACATTGTTATTGACGCGATGGACGAAGTCCCGCTTTCAGCGATCGCGTAATCTATAGGATTAAGAATACTAAAAATTGTAATACTAGAATAAATTAAGGATACATTAATGATTGGCTATCAAGTTTTTTGGCAAAAGGTTTTAACAGCAACAGCGGTAACCGTTACCGTTGGCTTTGGTTCTATCAGTGGTGCGATCGCTCAATCCCTGACTGGTGCGGGAGCTACATTTCCTGAACCTCTTTATCGGCGTTACTTTAGAGAATACCAAGAACAAACAACCGATGTAAAGCTCAAATACAGTGCCATTGGCAGTGGTGGTGGGATTAGACGATTTCTGAATCAGTCCGTTGACTTCGGAGCGAGCAATGTAATTCCAACTCCTGTAGAGAGAAACTCAATGAAACGGGGTTTGTTGATGGTACCAACGGCTGGAGGATCTTTGGCTGTGGTTTATAATCTTCAAGGAATAACCACCGATGTTAAGCTATCCCGAGAAACTCTAGGTAAAATCTTCACAGGTCAAATTTCTAATTGGAAGCAAGTTAACTCCCGCCTGCCAAACCGTAAGATTCAAGTAGTTGTCCACTCAGGTAGTAGCGGTACTAGCTTTATTTTTACTAAATATTTGAATGAAATTACTAATGGCAGAATCCGAGCCAGTAGAAAACCTAATTGGGGCTTTAAGGTCTTCTCTAGTGTTCCGGGAAATGGACCAGTAGCTAGCGAAGTTAAGCGAATTGACGGTGCCATTGGCTATGTACCAGCGAGTTATGCTAAACAGCTTAACCTACCAATGGCCAGGCTGGAAAACCAAGCTGGTCGCTACGTCAAGCCTACGGTTGATCAAGCGAATAAAGCCCTAGACAATGTGCAGTTCAATGATGACTTCACCATCGAAAATATAGATGACCCAGAAGAGGGATATCCAATTGTAGGTATAACTTGGCTGTTTGTCTACGAAAAGTATCCTAAAGCAGAACTAGCCCAAGGGGTTAAAGACCTGATAAATTGGATTCTGACTGACGGTCAAGACTTGAACGAAGATCTACAGTACACTCGGATACCGGAAGATGTTGCTAACCGAGCCATCGAAGCTGTGAATAACAACATCAGGGTTGTTCCATAGAAGGACAAAATTCAACTTATTTTTGTTGTGTGAGGAGATTTGTGAAAAAATTTTGCGGTGCATTACCACTGACACCGATAGTACTTGGTGTCCATTTGGTAACCATTACCCCCGCCATGGCTGAGAGCAAACTAGAAACCTTGACAGCAGATTGGTCAGATGTTAACCCCAACCCGAAATATCTAGCGCGAGAGTACTTAAAAACTCCCCCAAAAACTCCTCAGTTAACCGACCAATTCCACCATGAACTAGAGTTTAAGACTACTACGTCTATTCCCCATTCTGGGATATCGACAGCTAGCTTGACTAGTCTGGAGTCACCGCCAGACCTAGAGGTGGCAGACACTGTGAGTAATCCCTTTATGGGTCAGGTAGCACCGATTTCCAAACTATTAGACATCCCATCTACTCAGACTAACTCCAATAGTCTAGATAATAGTTTAGATAATAGTCCAGATAATAGTTTAGATATATCCCAAAACTTAGGTGTGACAGATCCGTTGAGTAATGGACCAATGGAGCGGGTAACACCAGTTTATGAACTGTCTGATGTCCAACCTACGGATTGGGCTTACGAAGCACTACAGTCTTTGTTGAAGCGCTATAGATGCCTGACTGGTTACGAGGATGACACCTATCGCGGTAACCGCGCCCTGACTCGCTACGAGTTTGCTTTTGGCTTGAATTTTTGCCTAAATCGGGTGAATGCCATGATTATTGGTAAAACAGCCAACTTGGTAACCGAAGCTGATTTAGCAGCAATGCAAAGGCTACAAGAAGAATTCAGTGATGAATTGGCTACTGTACAGGCTCGGGTGGATAACTTGGAAGGGCGAGTGACTTTCCTCGAAGACCATCAGTTTTCTACTACTACTATCTTGCGTGGGAGTGTAGATATTGCTCTAGCTACTGGCTTTGGGGGGAAAAAAGCAGTTCCTTCTGGTCAAAGCCCAACAGAAGATTTTGATGATACTAATACTCTGTTGGGAGGCCGGGCAATTCTCAACTTTGACACCAGTTTCACTGGTCGAGACCTTTTGCGCACTAGACTTCGGGCAGGGAATACCAGTAACTTTAGCACTGGTTTCACCGGCACAGCCATGACAAAGTTTGGTTTTGCCACTAATACCGGCAATGATGTTAAATTAAACCAGCTGTTCTATCGGTTTCCCCTAGGTAATAAAGGTCTGGTATCTATAACAGCAGCAGGTCAGGGAGCAAGTGCTTTGATTCCCACCCTCAATCCAGTATTTACCATTTCCAGTTTTGGATTCAATAATTACATCTACGACTTGGGTTTTGGCGCTGGTGCTGCAATATACTATCAATTCAATGACGTGATTGCTACTGGAGCAGCCTATTACACTGGTTCTGCCTCTAATTCAGACTTTGGACTGTTCAATGGTGCCTTTGGTGCTTTGGCTCAGGTGACCCTCACTCCCTCTGATCGTTTTGGTATGGCCTTGACCTATGTCCGGTACTACTCTCCTGAAACAGCCAACACTGCATCGTTTCTCGGTAGCGAATTCGCTCAATCTCCCTTTGGCTCAAATACAGCCACCTCATCAAATAGCTTGGGTGTATCGACTAGCTATCGATTTAGCGATCGCTTTACCCTAGGGGGTTGGGTTGGTTATAGCAATGCGATCGCAGAATCCTCACCCCGCAACAATGATTTCGATGGATCAACCGGATCAAAAGCAGATATTTGGAGCTGGGCAATTACCGCCGCTTTCCCAGACATCGGAAAACTAGGCAGCCAGTTGAATCTAATTGTTGGCATGCCTCCGAGACTAGCTAGTAATGATGTTGCTGGTCGTCGCGATCG
>NZ_JAAHHZ010000175.1:0-11014 GCF_010672005.1 Moorena sp. SIO4A5
AAATAATCGATAATTCCTGGAAATAATACCGAATTGTTTGGCTGCTCAAGCTCTTATTTATAGCTAATTAACCTGGATTTATACCTTAAAAATTACTAACTCAGAAACGCAAGGTACTAGACTTGGTGTAGCTTTCGTCCCCCGCCCCAAGCACGGGGGTTTTCAGCTTTCAAGAACTCTTCATAAATATGAAAGAGAAGATGGAAATTAGGACAAAACCAATAACGAGATTCTCGACAGGTAGGGTAGATTGAGGGTTTTCAAGAAAATTAACTGTCGGTCTGACCACATTTTCCAGATTTATGGGATTGTTAAACTGGACTTCTTGGAAATAAGAATAACTAGGTTCATAACTAGGCTCTTGGGGATTGATAAACACTAGAGAAACAGCTTGATCCATCGGACTCACTTCGGCTAATTCTTCAAAAACCAAGTTACGGCTACCGTTAGCAGTCCTGGCGATGGCTGGACTGGTTGAGTTATAATAGATATCTGTGGTGAGAGACACTTGACTAATAATTATTACTATTGGTAAGGTTACAGGTAAAGCACCGCCTAGGCTATAGGGGTTTCTAGCCCAATCTTAGCATTTATAGATAGGATTTATAGATAGGATTTATACATAAGTCAACTGCGAAGACAGGAAGAAAAATAAGCTCAAAGGAAGTTTAGGGGCTAATACTGTTGGCATTTTGCTCTTCTCAGCACGAGACCGATGTACACAGATACCAAATAGACTCAGATTAGTCGATCGGTTAGCCTATCCGGTATCTGTGTGTAAAAATCCATGGTGTGCTTTTCTGGTTGATCAAATGCATTCAGGGGGGACTATATAAAAGCCTGGTTTTAAGCCATAGCTGGATAAAGCATCACCCCTAGAGACACCACACCAGCAATGATCATGAGTCCAGCTGGCATAAACTTGCGAGTTTTAGCGAGCCGGATGGCAAACACAATCACCAGTGCAGCTGCTACGGCTATCCCTAAAGTTTGTGCCCAGGGTTGTCCTTGAAGCTGCATTATTCCAGCAAATATTAGCAATAAACCGCTGATTATACCAGAAATGAGAGATATTTTGCTTTTGGCTTTAGCATAGCCCATGATTCCCCCGATCAGGGCTAAGATTCCGTATAAGAGTACTGCTGCAATACTTAGATTCATCGTTAAATTTTTTGTCAAACTGAACTAAGTTATACCTCTAGCTCGATACCTCTATGGTCAGTTCAGCAGAAAACTTAACATTAGGGAGTAGGGAGTAGGGAGTAGGGAGTAGGGAGTAGGGAGTAGGGGTAACTAGTTGAATGTACCTTATAAATATGGTAAACCCTATAACGGCTATAGCAATTATCATACTCATCAGGTACACAGGATTTTTGTTCACTCCCCCCCCTCCCTGGCTCCGGGTCTCCAACTCCACAAATATTACACCTACTCCCTACTCCCTGCTCCCTGCTCCCTAAAACCCAAGGATTTGTACCTCACCCAATTGATAACTGCTATTATCAAAATAAGAAGTAACGCTGTGCCATGGGTAAAACCGTTGCGGGCTCGCATGTTAATAATTCCCCATCAGCTCTGACTTCATAGGTTTCTGGATTGACCTCAATCTGTGGCAAGGCATCGTTGAGTTTCATGTCGGTCTTGCTCAAGTTTCGGGTGTTGGAAACGGCAACAGCAGATTTTTGTAAGCCAATTTGAGCTGGGATGTCTTGGTCTAAGGCAGCTTGGGAGACAAAGGTAACGGATGTGGCTGCGATCGCACCACCAAAACTACCAAACATCGGACGCATATGAATCGGCTGGGGTGTCGGAATACTAGCATTGGCATCACCCATTTGGGACCATGCGATCGCACCACCTTTAATCACTATCTCTGGCTTGACTCCAAACATGGCTGGACGCCACAGACACAAATCGGCTAGCTTCCCTTCTGCGATGGAACCAACATAATTAGCAATTCCGTGAGCGATCGCAGGGTTAATCGTATACTTGGCAACGTAACGCTTGGCTCGGAAATTGTCATTTTCCCCAGTTTCCCCAGTAGTGGTGGATAACATTCCCCGTTGCACTTTCATTTTGTGGGCTGTCTGCCAGGTACGGATAATCACTTCACCCACCCGTCCCATGGCTTGAGAATCAGAGGCAATCATACTAAAAGCCCCTAAATCATGAAGGATATCCTCAGCAGCAATAGTTTCCCGACGAATCCGGGACTCAGCGAAGGCCACATCTTCAGGAATGCCCCGGTCTAGGTGATGGCACACCATGAGCATATCGAGATGTTCTTCTAGGGTATTAAGGGTATAGGGACGGGTAGGATTGGTAGAAGAGGGCAATACATTAGCTTCACTACACACTTTAATAATATCTGGAGCATGACCTCCCCCTGCTCCTTCGGTGTGGTAGGTGTGAATGACTCGGTTTTTGAAGGCAGCAATGGTATTTTCCACAAACCCGGCTTCATTTAGGGTATCGGTATGAATTGCCACCTGGACATCAAACTGATCCGCCACACTTAAACAGGTATCAATAGCGGCTGGAGTAGTCCCCCAGTCTTCGTGCAGCTTCAATCCCATCGCACCTGCTATCACTTGTTCCTGTAATCCCTCGGGTTTGGCACTATTGCCTTTACCTAAAAACCCTAGATTCACAGGAAATGCATCCGCAGCTTGCAGCATCCGGTGAATATTCCAAGCACCAGGAGTACAGGTTGTGGCGTTAGTGCCAGTGGCTGGACCTGTACCACCGCCGATCATAGTAGTGATACCAGATGCGATCGCAGTTTCAATCTGTTGGGGACAAATAAAGTGAATGTGAGCATCAATCCCCCCAGCCGTGACAATCATTCCTTCCCCAGCAACTGCTTCGGTGCTAGGACCAATAATAATAGTGACATTGTCCTGGATGTAGGGATTTCCGGCTTTGCCAATGTTGACTATTTTGCCATCTTTAATACCAATATCGGCTTTAACAATACCCCACCAATCCAGGATGAGGGCATTAGTGATCACCAAATCCACAGCACCCTCAGCGCGGGAGATGGGGGATTGTCCCATTCCATCTCTAATCACTTTACCACCACCGAATTTAACTTCATCACCATAGGTGGTGTAGTCCTGTTCCACTTCGATCACTAGTTCTGTATCAGCCAAGCGGATGCGATCGCCTACGGTAGGACCATAAGTTTCGGCGTAGGCACGACGATCCATACGATAACTCATCAATAACTCCTTGATTGAGGGTAATAGGTAATGGGTAATGGGTAATGGGTAATGGGTAATTTTATCCCCTTGGCCAAACTCTCGGATTACCTGTGGGTAGGGCTTGCTTTAGAAAAAAAATAGTAATTATATATCAAGTTGAGCTATCAAGTTGACCATTTATTTTGCCATTGAAGCCGTAGACCTGACGACTACCAACAATAGTGACTAATTCCACCTCTCGTTCGTCTCCCGGTTCAAAGCGGATAGCGGTGCCAGCTGGAATATTTAAGCGCATGCCTTTAGTGGCTTCCCGGTCAAATTGGAGAGCTTCGTTGACTTCAAAGAAGTGAAAGTGAGACCCTACTTGAATAGGGCGATCGCCTGTATTCGCTACCCGTACTCTGATGGTTGCACGACCAGCATTGAGTTCTATTTCCCCTGTTTGGGGAATGATTTCGCCTGGAATCACTAACTAACTCCTTAAACCCTGACTAGCTTTTTATTATCTCGTGAATTAGTTGATTATCTCGTAAATTCGATTTTTTTTGTAGCCTTAACTGACACACTGAAGCAGGGCAAACGCATCTACCTCTCTTCTGTCACTCAGGGAGTTGTAAAATGAAGAGCAAACCTATTAAACCCGTCAGTCGAGTATGGTAGAGGCGAGACAGGCTGCTTCCACAGTGAGAAAAGTAGATACATACTGTGAACTGTACAAAAACTTATTTGTAGAAGTAAGAGCCTAGGAGTACTTTAAATACATTCATTTGGGACGTGCTTAGTGACTTTGAAATAGTTGACCAGAGATAGGTAAGGTAGTAGGGTTAGAAAATGCACAAGGATTACACCATTGTCTTGATGCAAAGCGCGAGTGGGGGAAACCACGGCAGACGAAACGAAGCGAGAGGGTCGCCTTATTCAAAAATATTTAACCCTTTTCTGCATAACCTGCTGACTATAAAGGCGACCCTCTCTTACGGTAACTATCGCCAAAGGCGCGCTTGGCCGTAGGCCACGCCAAAGGCGAACGCGAACAAACCACTCGCCCTTTGCATCAAGACAGAGAAGTTATTTAGGGAAAGAGAGGATTAAGACAATATTGGGAGAGCACAACGGATAAAGAGAGAATACCAGCCGATTCAACTTGGTTTGTCATGACGAAAATTCCCAAAATCACCTATGACCAAGTTGGCCAAATATATCAAATAAGAGCTTGGTTGGAATATGGATTTAAACAAACTAAAAGTGAATTAGGTTGGGCAGATTTACCCGTAAATAATTCTGGTTAAACCATTTTTTTATTCTTGATAAACTTCCATATTTATTACTTATTTAATTCGGAGAGTGACAGAAGAGGAATATATTAACTGCTTGTCCAGGATAAAGCTATATCGTTAGCCGACTGCTAATAGTTGACTGTTTAGATCAGATCAAGTCTGCTGGCGTCGTTCGTTTATAGTCTTAGTTTTTTGGTCAAAAGTCCGTTGTCATTTGTTATTGGTATTGAGAGTCCATAGCCTCAACACCTGCAGAAGACTCTTGTGTTATACAATACCAATGCGCTTCGGACTTGATATCATGCAAAACTTTCTTGTCGCCATTGATTTTTCCGAGATCAAGCCAGTAGTGATTGCCCAAGCCGAAATACTTAATCCTTAATCCTTCATAATAAAATTAATGCATCCAGTTGATTACATCATTGTTACTATTTACCTGATTTGTATAGTCCTTTTTGGGGTTATTCTTCAACGGAAAGCATCTGAGGGTATAGAATCCTACTTTTTGGGAAATCGCAATCTGCCCTGGTGGGTTTTGGGGGCTTCTGGAATGGCCTCCAATACTGATTTGGCTGGGACGATGGTGATCAGCGCCTTAATTTATGCTCTGGGAACGAAGGGATTTTTCATCGAAATCCGGGGTGGCGTTGTCTTAATTATGGCTATTTTTATGATATTCATGGGCAAGTGGAACCGACGGGCAAAGGTGATGACTTTGGCGGAATGGATGCACTTGCGCTTCGGCTCAGGACGGGAAGGCAATACGGCTCGGATCATAAGTGCTGTTGCTAATATTATCTTTGCTATTGGCTCAATGAGTTACTTTTCGGTTGGGGGGGGCAAATTCTTGGGGGAATTTCTGGGTATTGATGACCGCTATGCTTCGATATTTTTGATTTTGCTCGCCCTGGTATACACGGCTGTTAGCGGTTTTTACGGCGTGGTATGGACGGATGTATTTCAAGGTATTTTGATTTTTATTGCGATTATCTATATTTGTGCGATCGCATTCTCTACGGCAACTATCCCGGATACCTTCTCGGTCTCGATTCCTGGGGCTGAGCAATTGCAAACTTGGAATTTCACAGAGTGGAGCAGCATCTCGCCCCCAATCACAGTTGATCTACCGGGAGACTATGCCATATTCAACTTGTTCGGTGGCGTGATTTTATTCTATCTGTTCAAAGAAATTATGGTAGGGTTTGGCGGCGGGGGTGGCTATATGATCCAACGCTATTTTGCCGCAAAAAGCGATCGCGAAGCCGGGTTACTGTCCCTATTTTGGATAATCTTGCTTTCTTTCCGTTGGCCCTTGGTTACAGCCTTTGCAGTATTGGGTATCCATTACGGAACCACTAAGGCGGTAATTGCTGACCCTGAACTTATCTTACCAACGGTGATCGCAGAATATGTGCCAGTGGGGATAAAAGGGTTGCTGATAGCTTGTTTTATTGCAGCAGCTATGTCTACCTTTGACTCAATCATCAATGCTAGTGCTGCTTACTGGGTTAAGGATATTTATCAAGCTTATATCAATCCCCAAGCCTCTAGCCAACAACTAATTATTCAAAGCCGCTGGGCATCAATTGTAATTGTAGTGGTGGGATTGCTATTTAGTTTCAATATCACCAATATCAATGACATTTGGGGATGGCTAACCCTGGGACTAGGTGCTGGACTGTCTATTCCTCTGGTGTTGAGATGGTACTGGTGGCGCTTTAATGGCTATGGATTTGCCCTTGGGACAGTGGCGGGGATGGTAGCGGCTATTTTAACCAAGGCAATAGTAATACCCAATTTAAATTACGCTCAATTTCAGGAATATGCGCTGTTTCTCATTCCCAGCGTTTGCTCATTACTAGGATGTATCCTAGGGACATTTTTAACTGAGCCAACTGACCGGGAGGTGATGGATAATTTCTATCGAGTCACTCGACCGTTTGGATTTTGGGGAGTAATCCGTCAAAACCTCCCAGCTAATAGTCAGGCAAAAATCAGGAACGAAAATCGGCGGGATATTCTATCTACATTGATCGGAATTCCTTGGCAGATAGTGTTGTTTTTAATGGGAATCATGTTAATGATGAAACGTTGGGATAATTTTGGTATCCTGTTGTTTTTATTTATTATCCTATCTATTTGTTTGTACTTTAATTGGTTTAGACACCTGTCAAAAGAGGTGAGACTAGATTAAGTTTTAAAGTATAGCAAAGGGAATAGGGAATCGGGAATCGGGAATCGGGAATCGGGAATCGGGAATCGGGAATCGGGAATCGGGAACAGGGAAAAGTAGGAAAGACCGCGCTGCATCACTACTCCCTACTCCCTACTCCCTACTCCCTACTCCCTATTCCCTCAAACCCCCCGATTACCGATTACCGAAACAACTGGACAGGATATCAGAGGACAAAGAAAAGTCCAAATCCCAAAATAATTGCTCCAACTGCAACAGTCAATGACCAGAAACGATGGTAACTGTTGACAGTGGCGCTATTGCTTTCCAAGTGGATCAAGTCTAGCCAAGGGGCAATTCCTCTGCGGAACCAGCCAACTACATTGACTTGGGAGCCAATTAAGTTCTGCACCTTACTGCTACCAAAGAGGAAGTTACCGATTGGACCAAAGCGAGAAGCATAGCGGGTATAAATCATCCCACTGCGGTCTTGAAGCTTGAGATCGGAACCAAATTTATAGCCAGCATCGCCGCGACCAATTAACTCACCTTGGAGTTTCACGGGACGACCACGCAAAGGACTGGCGTACGGGTCACACATTAAGGTGAAGATATCCGATCGAGACGATTGCTTGAAATCTGGGTACATCACCAGGGTCTTAATCAAGGTTCCCACAGCAAAGCCAAAAAGCATAAAGCTGGGCAATACTGTTACCTGAGCAGTCCAACTCAAGACGATAGAAGCAATCATTAAACCAGTAATACTACCAATGAATTGAGCATTGAACAATACGATATCCACGGCAAAATTACCATAGAGCTTTTTCTTACTGAGCTGATTGCCTTCTCGGACGACAGTAGCCATATCAAATTCAGTCTCTAAGTCCATTTGCTCAGCATAAGTAGGTGAACTACCCCGACCTACTACGTTGTTCGCGTTCGCGCAGCGGAGGCCGTAGGCCACGCTTCGCGAACGGCTTTGCCGAAAGCGTGGCCTACGGCCAGGTCGGGGCTTCCAGTTTCACGGAAGAATGCCTTAACTTGGACGGGCGTCCACGTCTTGGTCTTGCTTCTTCTCCACTGGCGTTGACCTCCTCCGTCCCAGAGGAGGCTAGCATTCTGATGCCTTCTGCCCTAATATTCTTTGCCGCATTACCATCTCTATCGTGATGAGTTCCACAATTTGGACAAGTCCAAGTCCTGATATCCAGTGGCAACTTTTTGATTCGGTAATGACAATTAGAGCAGGTTTTGGAACTAGGGAACCATCGACTTATTTCGACCAACACTTTCCCCTCTTTCTCGCACTTATAAGAAAGAAAATTCACAAAAGTTCCCCAACCTAGATCAGATATTGCTTTAGCTAATTTATGGTTACGTTCGCGAAGCGTGCGCGTAGCGCACAGCATGCCCTTGACATTTAGGTTTTCGACTACCACTACTTGGTTGTTGTCAACTATCTTCCTAGATAGCTTATGGAGGTAGTCTTGGCGGACATTTCCAATCTGTTCGTATACCTTAGCTACAATCTTTTTGGCTTTTTTGCGCCCATTACTGCCTTTTTTCTTTCGGGCAGCAATACGTTGCTTTTTGGCCAGTTTATTTTCGTACTTAGCTAAGTGCCTTGGATTCCTAAACTTGGAAATCTTTTCGCCATCGTAGGTAATAGCAAAATCCTTAATGCCCAAATCAATTCCGATAAACTTTCCCTTTGTGGAAGGCTGTAAATAATCCGAATCATATTCCATCAACACAGAAGCATAGTACTTCCCAGAGGGGGTTTTACTGACGGTTACAGTTTTGATTTCTCCATCTAGTGGTCGGTGAATTATTGCCTTGACAAATCCTAATTTACCAGGAAATTTAAGGCAGTCATCAACTTGTTTTACGTTCTGGGGATACTGAATCGATTGGCGCTGATGATATGATTTGAACCTAGGATATTCAGCCCTAGCCTCAAAGAAATTTTGATAGGCACGACTAAGATTGAGGCTCACAGATTGTAAAACCTGAGAATAACATTCTTTTAGCCATTCAGTCTCTTTTTGTTTTTTGAGTTTTGGTAGCATAGAGTTGAGTGCAGATTGTTTTAGCCCTTTGCCAGTTTCTTTATAGGTTTCTATACACTGATTTAGCGCATAATTCCACCACCAACGAGCACACCCAAAATGTTGGGCAAGGATTTGAACCTGTTCTTGGGTGGGATAGATTCTGACTTTGACGGCTCTATGTTTCATTACACTCAACCTCTTTATCGACCTTAATTACTATTATATATATTTTCTATTAAGGAGTCAAGGTATAAAGTCAAATCCCTGGCTCGCTATCCATCCCCAACCTACAACGCACGAGGTTGGGGAATTTCGCGAGTTTTGTTAAAGCGCGGACTCGTTTACCGGTTAGGGGATGAGTAGAATTCAACTCCATCCACCAACCCCAGGGGTTAAAGATATCCCATAGAAAAACTCGTCCAACTTTCTGGGAGTCTGAGGCGATACGATAGGCGGTACCAGTGGAAGCAGCAGCTTTGTGGTCGCAAATACCGAGGGCGCGGGTTCCTTCAATCAATTTACTGGGTTCTTTTGCTCGTTCCCCTTCTTCCACGATACCGTAGGCAATCTTCACCAAAGCTCGTGATAGAGCATTTGGGTTACCGGTAGTTTCAGCAGCAAAGTGATCAGCATAGTACTCTCGGGTTCGGGATAGGTACAGCACCAGGTAAGTGCCGATGATGTAAAACACATAAGCTACCATTGCTGCTGTTTGAGCAGCATCTTTGCCTTTACTGTTACCACCGCCGCGACTGATCCGTCTAGCGAAAGAATAGATCAGGTAGGTGATTTGTACCAAAGTCGCCGCTAAGGTCATTACGGCAAAGTCCCAGTGGACAATATGCCCTAATTCATGGGCATAAACTGTGGCGATTTCATCATCATCAAGGTAAGTAAATAAACCCTGACTAACGACTAAACGAGCGCTGTTTGGTAAAGAACCATAGGTAAACGCGGTGGGATTTTGGTCGTCAATGATACCCAATCGAGGTTGTTTGATATTTTTTTCTTGACAGACCCGCTCAATCACCTCTGCGCTTTCAGGACTATAGCGCTGGATATCTGCTAGGGTTACCCAACGGGTTTGGTAAAGCCACCGTTGGGTTAAGTCCATGATCCAGGGAGAGATGAAAAAGGCAGCAACATTAAAAATTAGGGTGATGGCAACTGAGATGATTAACCCAGTAACAGGATTGTTACTATTTAGGATTAGCAGCAAACTCAGAGATAAGACTAATACCATCCCAAATAGTAAAGAGATGGTAACACCAGAGGCAAGGGCAAGATTACCGGCAATGCCTTTCATGGCTAACCTGATTCCAGTTTGCGCCACTCTTCCGGCTTTGTGACGGGATTTTGACATGGCTTTAGCTATTGTTTTTGTTAGGGTTGTTTTTGTTGACTTTGAGGTGAGGGTGGTCAGACATTTTTTTGCCCAATTGCTGACCTGGGAATTTGGGTGATTTTCTAACTTCCGACAGAGGGCGATCGCTTTTTTGTTCTCACCATTGCCGCTATAGGCTTTCACCAGAGCTGCTTGGGCTTGACTATACTCTTGAGAATGGTGATCGCGAGAATGTTGGCAATAGTGGCAATAGTCTTCTAGCCATTGCACCGCCTCTGCATAACGTTTTTGTTTGAGAGCATTTAATCCATTTTATAGTGACATCGGCGTCTTCTCATCATCTCCTAGTTCAGTCTGGCCCTACACTTCTATGAACTGTTATATGAACTGTCATTGAAGGTAGTCTGGTCTTGGTTGGGCTTATATAAACTATTCCCATCTAAGGACAGAGTTTCCTGATTTAGACGGATTTCGGAAATATAAATTTACTAGAGTTAAGGGAAAATGAGACGACAATAAATAGCGATCGCATTTCCCCATCACAGCAGTAACCTATACTAAGTAATCAGGAGTAGCTAATCAAGTTATGAAATGTTTTACATAACTTAATATTTTAGGGGCATACTTGAAGGGCGATTACTCTATAGCTTTTGTGATCTGCTGCTGTTGCAAATTGCCATGAACGGCTAGCCAAATGCAGGGTGGCTCAGCACTGGTATATTCCACTCGATGCTTTTGATGAGCTTTAATAAATAGATAATCCCCTGGTTTGAGCTTGACACTGGAACCGTCAACGTAGCTAAGGGTTGCTTGCCCTTGTAACAGGATTACCCATTCATCTTGGTCTTGGTCATACCACTCTCCGGTTGGTGTGGTTTGTCCAGTGGAGATGATGCGCTCGATTAATAGGTTATCGGTAGATATCAACGGTTCAAACAGTTCTTCGGTAGGAAGTTCAGGAGGTA
>NZ_JAAHHZ010000176.1:0-2296 GCF_010672005.1 Moorena sp. SIO4A5
CGAGACAGTGGAGAAGTTTTGGCTAAACTAGGCAAGCTACCTTCTAGTCGTATTCTGGCATTAGCTCCTAATACTGGTAACAAGTTGTGGATCGGAACTTCGGAAGGACTAGCTTGGGTGAGCATGACTACAGGTCGCATCGAACCCCATTTGGGCTTTGTTAGAGAGATTCCAGGTAGCTTTTAGATGTAGCTTTTAGCTGCCAAACTATTGGCTCTAAGTGAGTGCGTTCGCGAAGCGTGACCAAAGGTCAATCGCAAAAACTGAGACTCCGATCAGCACCTTTGATTAACGTCAGTTTTGGATAAGGAGGAGGGAAGCAGGTAGGCTGAAAGTGCCAACCGTCAACCCCCCGCTTGCCCCATGCTTAGTATAGAAGACCTGTTTTGCCATGTCTAGGCAATAATCAATTACAGAAGGCCAAAGATGGCTTAGTGGCAGGTGGTTCAGGCTTTTGGTTTTGTTAGAATGAAACAGCCCGGCCCCAATTTTGGGGGGAACAAGACTTTCAAAGTCCCCCCCGGTGCGCTTTCCGTGATGGCGAGGGATTGCTCGCCATCACGGGTCGCACCGCAAAGTTGGGGGATCCACGGGGGCTTGACCAAAACCAGACGATCGCGCATTCATACTTCAATTCAGCAACGCCTAAATTCTTAGGCATTCGGAATAAACATTCAACGCTTCATGGTTACCAAGGAGATTGCCAAGCTTCGAGAGCTTGCTTGTCCCTCATCTGAATTTTGTGAAATGCTTCGAGGGTAGTCATGTCGAGATCGGGCTTTTTCCCCTCACCAAGGTAAATGAGCTGCATATAGAACCAGCCCATGTGACTGATAGCGTTGATGTTACGCATTGTGGCTTCGTCAACCTTCTGACCTAATGCTTCTTGGTCGAACGACTGAAGCTGATTCTCGTAGTCTGGTAAGCGATCGATTTCGCCATCGAGAAGCTTTTTCACTGAATGGGGATCGCCAACAAGCGGTCGCGCAATCCCGATAACATCCAATGCACCTTCCCTGAGGACAGACTCTAGAATTTGGCGGCTACGGAAGCCGCCGGTGATCATCAGTGGTATATTTGAAACCTTACGAGCATCATTGGTGTAAGTAAGAAAGAACGCTTCGCGCTGCTGCGTACTTTCACGGATTATTTCATTGTTGGGTTTCTTATCTCCGAACAAAGTAACTGGGTTTTCATAGTTACCACCCGAAATCTCAACCAGATCAACTCCTTCCCTTTCCAGCCAATTCAACACCTCAAGAGATTCGGAGTAGCTAAACCCTCCTTTTTGAAAATCACTCGAATTGAGCTTAACAGCGACAGGGAAATCGCTCCCAACCTTGCTTCGAACTGAACGATAGACCTCAAACAGAAAGCGGCTACGGTTCTCCAGATTGCCACTCCAGTCATCCATGCGTTGGTTAGAGAGGGGAGATAGGAACTGGCTGATGAGATAACCGTGCGCCGCATGAATCTGCACGCCAGTAAAACCACAATTGCGGGCAATTTCAGCTACCCGACCAAAGCGCTCAATTAAGGTTTCGATTTCTTCAGGTTCAAGGGGACGCGGTTTCCCAAAATTACCACCCCTAAGTTCGAGCCCAATGGATGATGGGGCTACCGGATGGGGACAAATTTCGAGTGGCGACTGTCGCCCCGCATGACTAATCTGCATCCAAAGATGGTTACCTCCGCTCGTTCCTGCTTTTACCAATGCTTTAAGCTGTTCGAGTACATTTTGATCGTCAATAGCTATATTACCTACTCTTTCCATATGCTTGCGGTCAACTTGAACGTTGCCGGTGATAAGCAATCCACAACCGCCTTCAGACCACTGTTTATACAAACGCATATGCTTTTCAGTCGGACGATTCAAGCTATCTGCTAGCCCTTCACTCATGGCTGCCTTTGCTAGTCGATTACTCAGAACAGCCCCACAAGGTAATGTCAAAGGTTGATTCAAAAGATCGGGCATAATAATTTTAATCTTTGATGTTGTCAATAAACTACTGTCTTGGTAAAAATGAAGCGAGAAATCTACTTCCTTGAGCTATGTATTACTCAAACCAGTCTCGAAGCAGCTATTTGTTCGTAAGTCGCTAGTGGAAGAGCTACTAAAAACCTAAAATATAGTGCTTCACAATTGATTACAGTATAGCGGTTTCTAACCTAACGTCAGTTTTGGATAAGGAGGAGGGAAGCAGGTAGGCTGAAAGTGCCAAGTCAACCCTCCGCTTGCCCCATGCTTAGTATAGAAGACCTGCCCATGCCATGTCGTTCGCGTAGGGTGCCCGAT
>NZ_JAAHHZ010000176.1:2396-10940 GCF_010672005.1 Moorena sp. SIO4A5
CTAACGTCAGTTTTGGATAAGGAGGAGGGAAGCAGGTAGGCTGAAAGTGCCAAGTCAACCCTCCGCTTGCCCCATGCTTAGTATAGAAGACCTGCCCATGCCATGTCGTTCGCGTAGGGTGCCCGATCGGGCAATGACTTCTGCGTGCGCATTTGAACCCTTCGGTCACAGACCACTACTAGGAGCGGGCGCAGAATACCGCCATCGGTGATCGGGTCGATGTTTGAGTGAACGGATGACGATTCTGATTGCCTTTGATCAAATGGGCTACTGCACTTTTGAGGACTTTTAGCAAAAACTGGTTCAACCTGACACCGCACGATGCAATTCCTGGTCTGGTGAGGGAATCACGTTTGGTACAGTTACTCCCTTCAACCGAAGTTACCCCTGTGTGCTTACCTGGGATACTGCTTTGGTTCAAATACCGGGGTGAGTTTTATCGATTCGGTGAAGCTGAAAGTCTGCTCACTTTCGTTCCCGTAGCGTGCCCGATCGGGCACGGATTTCTCAACATCGTACCTTTTCTGGACAGGCAGCGCGGGGTTTGAAGTTACCGTAAGAATAAAGAAGCCTTATTTTATGAGTTTTAACCTTTTTACCCATAGCCTTTCGCCTATAAAGGCTTCTTTATTCTAAGGTTTCATCTGGGGACGCACTTCTTTTGACTGGTTCTTTGGCAATAAGGCTTGATCTGGTGGTCAATGATTGCCCAGAACTACTCAATATCACCCTGACACCGGGGAATGTAGATAACCGGAAACCCGTTCTCGAGCTGGTCTTTTGCTTGACGGGTAAGCTGTTTGGAGACTTTGGCTACATCTGCGGCAAAACTCAGTGAACAACTTTGGCCTGCGCCACGGGTTTACAACTGATTACCCCGTTGAAAAAGAACATGTTGAACCGACTCCTGCGGTTCTGGGACAAGCTATTGCTCCGCAGGCAAAGCATTACCCTTGACCATCCCAGACCAGTTGAAGAACATTTCTGTGATTGAGCACACCCGCCATCACAGTCCCGTCAATTTTCTGATTAATCTGTTGGGTGGGCTGATTGCCTATTGCCAAAGCGCCCAAAAAGCCTTCCCTCTGCCTAGAACAGGTATTACCTGGTTCCGCTTAACCAAAACTGACGTTAGCCTAATGAGGTACACAGGATTTTTTCCCTGTTCCCTGATCCGAAGTTCCCTCTTCTCTGTTACCTGTTCCGGTGATCCGCTGTTCCCTGTTCCCTAAAACCAAAAAATTTGTACCTCACCTAATTGAAAACAGGTATAGTTTAGAAACTCTAATCAGAATTAATTTTAAAGACAGAGAGAAATTCTTCTAGGGTAGGTTCTCGATGAGGAACGTCATTTATTTTATTCCGAAGTCTAGCTAGCTGTTCGTAAACTAGCTTACGAGGACGGTTAATTCCTCCTAATGGTCGATGTTCAGGTAGAGAATGCCATGGGGTGAATGATAAATTCTCACAAAATTCTATCTGCTCAGGGGAGTCAATTGTCTGAGCAGGAATCTTAAGAGTAGCTACCTTTTGAAAAGGTGATGTCCACTCGACGGTGGGATCTTCAATGGGCATCCGCTCAGGGTCAGTCTGAAACTGAATGAGGAAATCAAAACAAGCTGCGTTGTTTTTTAGATGTGCCTTCACAGCTTCCCTGAGATAGTCTTTGGTTCTAGGAACAAACCTAGAATCCATGGACTGGTTTTCAGGATATGGTTTAACGGTAAACTTAATTGCCTGGGAGCCTAGTTTATAGGGGGTTGCGCTCCAATACTGAGTTGCCAAAGGATTACTGATCTTATTAGTGCGAACTGCTAAGGCGATCTGCATCTCCCGCCACCGCCATTTCAACGGATTTAGTCCAGGGAAGAAAAACTTGATCGGATTCCTGTTCTTAATTCTGCCAATTTCCCGGAACACCTCAGCGTAATCCTTGGCATTTTTAATCAGAAAGACTGGTAGATCGATCATCAAAAAGTCCTGAGTTTCCTCATGCTTTTCATCTTCCAAGATCTTTTCCCCTGACACCCCCATCAGTTTAATAGCCATGCCATGGGCATCACCTTTAAAGTCATTCTGGACGCTGAAATTCGAGAAACGAATACAAGCAGTAAAACGCTTCCCTGGCTCTTTGAACACACCAACCCTAATGTTGTTATCTTCCGGAAGATCCGGATCGATGATAAATTCACACCTCATACAACCATGACCTTTACCATGTTCTGCACGTTGAGCAGGGGGCTTTTTGCTAATAAATTCTTCTTCTATTTGGGCAATTTCATTAGTATATTGTGTTTCATCTGGCGGCACATATTCTTGACCAAGTTCTAATTTAGTCATATGTTTCTCCTCAAAAGTTCAAGTAGAAAGTAGGTTAATTTAATAAATGTCTGTTCGATAACACTCTGCTATTTAGAATTGACTGCTCATCAAATGAGCTATCCTTTCAGCCAGGGCGGCAATAGTCATTGAGGGATTACGCCCGATTGCTTTAGGTATAATCGAGCCGTCAGCAACATAGAGATTTTTGTAGCCAAACACCTCACCAAGATGATTGACAACACCATCATCAATGGTATTACCCATCTTGCATCCTCCCAAGGGATGTACTGTGACCATACTTTTGAGAACCTTCCAATAAAAGGGAATCTGGAGTTTTCCGCCGTTAGCTTCGGAAAGCTGTTGGTGCATGGCAAGAATAGAATCGATTGTGGCTTCTGACTCAGAGATGTTCCACTTAAGTTGGATATCCTGCTTCCAAGGTTTGAACCATTGGCGTCCTAGAACAAGTTGACCGTCAGAAGCATCAACTCCTGCACCTAGCCAAACCATGACATTGCTCAACGGATTCTTTTCATCGAGACCACGGCGTAAGTGATTACGTAGTGCCATCGCTAAAAGACCAACTCCACTGGAATTTAGTTTGGCATTAAGGGCATTGAGCAGAAGGTTGGGGAAACCATCATCTTCGATGATAAAGCGGTGACCGTCGATGCTACCATCCATAAATTCCAGACCAGCCGAAATAGTCGGAGCGATGGACTGCTGAACGTCAACTTCCTTGCCATAAAAATCAGGAGTGAGAACATTAGCATTAGCACTCCAGTTTTGACCTAAGACTGCACTAATCTGAGGTAAGGTTTGATATTGGTCACGGCATCTTAGCAACAGCTCAGTAGAACCAAGGGAACCAGCAGCTAAAATGACTCGTTCGCTACGCTCCTCCCCACGAATCAATCGACCATCTTGAATGCGATCGAAGATAACCCGATATCCCTGGTTGTCTGGTTGAATATATCTTACTATATGCAGAGGTCTAACTTCTGTGCCATGCTGTTCCGCTACTGGAATATAGTTTAAATCTAGAGTGTTCTTCGCTTTAACCTCACAGCCAAGATCGCAATTTCCTAGATGAATACAAGTCCCTTGTTCTTGTCCTTGGGGATTAACAAAGGTCTTGGAATGTTTAGGATCAAGGGGATCTTCTAGGTCATAATTCCACTCTGGATCGAATGATAAGGCTAAGGGAAGGCTCTTAAAGCGATCGCTGTGACCCAGTTTTTCCGCTGCCGTCTGTAGTAGTTTATACCGTTCGGGGTACTGACTCGAAGGTATTTCTTGTACCCCTAACATGGAAGCTACTTGATCGTAGTAGGGCACCAATTCATCATAAGTAATTTCTGATGGCCAATCTGCGTCGAATCGTTCGGGGTTTGCTTTCATCACCACGCTGGAATAACATAGAGAACCTCCACCAACTCCAGCCCCCAAAGTAATAGCCATCCCTGGATAAAATCGTAGATCCAACCAGCCATTATACTTTTCTGGCTTTGTGTGCTCAAAAATCCAGGCATCTTTAGGTTTACGAGGATATTGAGCCACGCTCCAGCGTCGTCCCCTTTCCAGGACTAAAACTTTTGCCCCAGCTTCTGCGAGGCGACAGGCAGTAACCGAACCACCAAAGCCACTACCAATAATAATGACATCGAACTTCTGACTCATGAAATTCCTCCATAAAGATAAAAATCGTCATAATTCCTACCTTGGTCTTTAGACTTGTAACTGTTCTCTAGTTTTGGGAATAACGATAAAGCAATAAAGCTGTTTTTCCCACGGAGAAAGTGTATAGTAGTAGTCTTTAGACCTCTTGCAAAAGTCTTTCGTGGTACAATGGAAAATTTTGCAATTTTTGATTTAGGGTACACTTAAGACTAACAAACTTGCTTTGTACTCTCTTTGTGTATAAGCCTAGTATACAATTCAGCTAATTTTTACCAAAACTATCATTATAACTCAAAATACTTTTGCAACAGGTCTATTAATTTACTTAACTAACGTCAGTTTTGGATAAGGAGGAGGGAAGCAGGTAGGCTGAAAGTGCCAAGTCAACCCTCCGCTTGCCCCATGCTTAGTATAGAAGACCTGCCCATGCCATGTCGTTCGCGTAGGGTGCCCGATCGGGCAATGACTTCTGCGTGCGCATTTGAACCCTTCGGTCACAGACCACTACTAGGAGCGGGCGCAGAATACCGCCATCGGTGATCGGGTCGATGTTTGAGTGAACGGATGACGATTCTGATTGCCTTTGATCAAATGGGCTACCGCACTTTTGAGGACTTTTAGCAAAAACTGGTTCAACCTGACACCGCACGATGCAATTCCTGGTCTGGTGAGGGAATCACGTTTGGTACAGTTACTCCCTCCAACCGAAGTTACCCCTGTGTGCTTACCTGGGATACTGCTTTGGTTCAAATACCGGGATGAGTTTTATCGATTCGGTGAAGCTGAAAGTTTGCTCACGTTCGTTCCCGTAGCGTGCCCGATCGGGCACGGATTTCTCAACATCGTACCTTTTCTGGACAGGCAGCGCGGGGGTTGAAGAACATTTCTGTGATTGAGCACACCCGCCATCGCAGTCCCGTCAATTTTCTGATTAATCTGTTGGGTGGGCTGATTGCCTATTGCCAAAGCGCCCAAAAAGCCTTCCCTCTGCCTAGAACAGGTATTACCTGGTTCCGCTTAACCAAAACTGACGTTTGATTAAGCCTTATTCAGCTGAGAGTGCATCACAGTTAATGTTTCTGCTAGTTGGCTAAGGCGATCTTCGAGGTATTTTTTCCGAATTAACAGTTGTCGCAGTTTTTGATAACGAGCGATTGCCATGCTCACACTGGGAACCTGATCTGCTGGACAAGACCTTGACCAAGATTGACCCTGTTCATCCAAGCCACAAAGACGGTAACCAGTACGAGGAGATTGATACGTAACATTAGTATTCGATTGCTCAACCCCTTCATCCACATAGTCCATCATCCGGTCACCATTGGCTAGTCTTACTGTCCCTATGGCATCTTGGGGTTGACTCGCTTGAGACTCTAACCAGCCATCAACAATTGGTCCTTCTAAGTATAGGTCTTGAATTTGCCGGAGGATTGTGTGCAGTTCCTGCTGCCAACCCAGAACAATTCCCTCAATGTCTTGCAACAGATTCATGGCCAAAGCTGGGTTAGCACCATGACGATGGTTTCCCAGTTTAGGGTATTTCAATCTAGGCAGAGTCGGTATCTTCTGTTCATCCTGGCGAGTGGGGAACGGTTGTACTGCCATAGAGAAAGAAGGTTCCTTTTTAGTTCTACGACTTACTACATCTGCCTGTTGGTGATTAGTTTGATCAGCCACAGCTGGGGATGGTTGTGGTGAATCAGTGGCACTAGCTTTTGCTAACTGATTTAGTGTTGTCTCGATCCGTCGCAATTTTGATTTCATGAAGACTGATTTGAGGAAATATTAGTTGATCTCAAGGGCTAAGATGGCCATTATTCTGTTAATTTTGGCTCAAGCGAAGATAAGTCCTAATAGCCTTGAATACTACCAAATTTACCAGTAATTTAATTTTGGTCACCGGACCATCCAGGTCTGGCAAAAGCGAGTGGGCAGAAACCCTGGCGATGCAGACTGGCAAATCGGTAATATACGTTGCTACTGCCACAACCAACCCGGATGATCCAGAGTGGCTGGCCCGGATTGAAAAACATCAGCAGCGACGCCCAAGTTCCTGGACAACCCTTTTGGTACCACTGGACTTGCCAGGAACAATTACCAACTATTCTGACATCAATCACTGCCTGTTAGTAGATTCTCTAGGAACCTGGGTTGCCAATTGCCTAGAACAAGATGATACCGTTTGGCACCAAACGTTACAAAACTTATGGAAGAGTTTGACCAAGGTTAAAGGTTCTGTAATTTTTGTTGCAGAAGAGGCTGGCTGGGGAGTGGTTCCAGCTTATCCTATGGGTAGGTCGTTTCGCGATCGCTTGGGAAATTTGGTCCGTCATTTGGGGCACTTGGCTAACCCAGTCTACTTAGTCACCGGTGGTCATGTGCTTAATCTCAGTATCCTGGGTCAACCGTTACCCTATAAGGGTACTCTTGGCGAATCACCTCAAACCTAATTAAATCCATCCCAAGAGGGGAAAGATACCGGCAGTGGAGAAGAAGCCTCCTAGCTCAGTCGTTCATTAACGGATTAAAACTAACTACTAACAAAGCCATGGCATCTGAACCACAAGTCAAACGTTATCTCACCTACTGGTTCCAGTTAGGCAAAAAAGTTGTGATGCGCAATGGTTTTTCAGCTATACAGCCACAATCACTTACAAATGGCAAGCACTACAGCCAAGAATTTGAAACGATTTGGCAGCTAGCTATTTCACCAGAAACTGGTGATTGTTACCTAGAAGGAACTGAGGCACCAATTGCGGATTTATTAACACCCAAGTGGGATATACTGCCTTGTCCCCGTTGTGATATGCCTGTACCCATTAAAAGTGCTGGGATACCACCAACCTGTTGTCCCTGTTTTGATTTACCCACATGGCCCAATACAGAATTGCCAGCACCACGAGATCCAGTGTGTAGTCAAACCGAACTAAGAGGGATTTGCGATCGCTTAAATAAAATTACTGATAATAGAATTACTTAAGAGAGTAGAAAAAAAAATAAAATACTAGTTTTTAGCTTGTAGAGTCGCCCAAAAAAAATTGGTTATTTTGATAATTGCTAAAGAGCGACTCTCGTTTAATTCAAAGTTAAAGATTTCACTAAAAGCGATTAGTTGAATTGCAGCATATGGGGCAGATAAACTCCCCCATATGCTAGTGCTTTAGAAAGCCGATTATATCACAGAGTTTTCAGATACTCAATCAAGGCTTTCTTATCCTGTTCAGGTAAATCAGTACCATAGAGATGTCCTTGGTTACCGTTAGCTATAACGCTAGTATCGTATTTGAAACCCTCCTTCTCAGCTTTTTCTCCCTCCGAGACAAAGCCAACTTTTTCAGGATCATAGACATCATATCCCCGGTAAAATACCTTCGTCCGCTTCTCAGGAGTTTCCAGTAAATTGGTTAGGTTAGGCACCGAACCATTATGGAGATAAGGAGCTCTTAGCCAAAGTCCATCAAGGGCTACTGCTACATAACCATTAGTCTTACGCAAGTAGTCAAAGTCCCATTCATAGCCTTCAGCGTACTCATTATAAGCATCAGCTGCTTCCTGAGTCCACATATCTAAGCGGTTGCGGTCAGTACCAATCTCATCGATCTCAATAACAGTTCCTGTCCGTTCTCCACCAAAAGCATGGCAGGATGCACAGCTATTAGCAAAAATCTCACTACCTTTTGCTGCCAATGTCTGATTAACCTCAAAAGGATATGGGGGAGGAGGTAATTCAGTAATATAATCTTCTACCCGCTTTAAACCTTCGATATTAATCGACTTCCTAGTAGCACCATCACTGATTGCCCCAGTCTGGATGGTTTCCGTCAGTGAGGTTTCTAAGCCATCCCAATGATAGGCAAATCCTTCATGCATCTTTTGATTCCAAAGGGGCATCATGTCGGAGTTGTCAACAGAATCATCTAGAGGCTGATCTAAGTATCGAAACTTAACAGGGTTGAACGGAGATATCCGACCAGGTCCCCAGTCCGGACGGGAATCCATCCACGCATATCCTTCCTCAAGTTCCAGAATTGATTTCCTGGTCTGAGGAATAATTACATAGCGATAAAGTAGTTGATCAAACCAAGAAAGCTCATAATTATATCCAATTTCTCCAAGGATATAGTCGGCTGTAAATCGTGGATCATTGGCGCAAGCTTGCAGAAATCGGAGGTAGCCTTGATGATCAAACTTATTTGACGGCCCTGCTGCAATAATCGTGGGTTTATCTTTAGGAGTTTTGCGAAATGTAGCCGTATGACAAGCAGCACAAGTTAGGCCCTGACGGGGAAAACCAATAGTTTTTTTAGAAAACCCAATGGGCAATTCTTTCCCCTCTTCCCAGGTAATTCCCACAGAGGTATAACCACCGGGTCCTGGTAGTTTATCGGGAAATATCCGGGGAAGCACCAGCCAAATTAAATACGGTACACCTTCAGCCTTTTCTGTGCCAATGGAACCATACTTGAAGTGTTCTTCTGGCGACTCATAATCGTAATAGGTGGGAGGATTGGGGTCTTCTCGAAATAGGTTGTACCATCCCAC
>NZ_JAAHHZ010000177.1:0-10916 GCF_010672005.1 Moorena sp. SIO4A5
GCAACTCCTCAGTTTGATAACTGATACAATTGTTTCAACTGTAACTCCCAAACCAACTACGAACAAAGGATCTTTTCCACATCTGCTCATCCTTTTGTAAACAAATATTAATTTCGCCAGCCGTATCAAAGTTGGGGGATTTAGGGGGCTGCAATAAAATCAGATAATCGCCCTTCATTCCTTAATTCAGCAACGCCTACGATTGTTCCTAATTCATACTGGTGTCAGGCAACCAGTTAAGTTCCTTTCTCATATAAACATGGAGCTGATTAATCTCCTCGTTTTCCAGGATTTCTAATATGGCTAGATTCAAGTTGCTCTGGACATCATAGTAGAGCTTGGGCTCAATCACAAATACCCGAATTTTAATCACCCGAGCATTCTGTTCAAGGCGGGAAAATACAACTTTAATTTTATCCTTGTTCACGGCATCGATAGTCGGAATTGTTTCTTTAATAGCCTGACAAATTAGCCTAGTTTGCTTGGCCGAAATCCCATCAATTTTCAGAGTTAAATTTATGCCCCACTGAACTGTCTCGCCAGTCTTATCTGACCAATTTGCAAAAATTCCAGAAATCATTTGAGAATTGGGAAGTTTTTTGATATAACCCCAATCAGTAATAAGAAGCCTTGTACTTCTCAGACCAATATTGAGTATCTTAACCCTACCACTTACTCCGTCCAATACTATCACGTCACCGGGTTTATAGAGACCATCAGCGTAGATAATCACTGTACAACACCAGTCATAGACAATGTCTTTGAATAACAAACCTATGGCGACACCTGCGCCACCCAGTAGACCGATCAGTGCACCGGCAGATGACCCCAACAAAATTTCACTGGCTTTAATGGTAGCAATCACGATTGCTGCGATCTGAAAAAGCTTTGGGAAGTAGGGGACGAACAAATCGTCGAGTTCAGTTTCAGTGTTTGCCGCTAATCCGGCTAGAAGCTCCCCCAGTAGTGGAGCAGCACGGTAAAGAATATAGGTGGCAATGAACAGAATGCTCACAAACATAATCTCGGGGATTTTCTGATTCTGTTCAGGAGTAAGATGGGTGGCCACAACTAGATGTACTAGCCATAGTCCAGCGATCCAAATTAGCCAGCCTAATGGTGCCCTAAGAATCCTAATGAACTCATCGTCTAGGGTGGTTTCTGTACCGCTAGTCAGACCCTCGAGTCTGTGAATGATTATTGAAGTGAACAAGCCTCGCAATATATGGGTGAAGAGGAGGATGAGCACCACAATAACTATCGTGGTAACAGGAATGTTGGGGAGCTGGAAGTCGGACTCAAAGATCTTTTCTTTGATTAGGTTGATTCTATTGTTGAATGTACTCTTAAGGTTTTCCATGGTTTCAACCAAAATAAAACAGCAGAGATCAACCTGTGCCTAGCTAAATGGCAAGTCGATGGCAAGTCTGTTGATGGATTGATTTTACTATAACTGAAGTTCCCCCAAAGTTTGAGCTACTCGAAACCTCAATCCCAAGCTCTGTGGCGTTCCTAGGCTTGCCGGTACTTATTGCTACTGGGTACAGTATTATTGATAATGCTCACAACGTTGAGCTGAAGGGCGTTTGAGCGATGCAGCGCGGTCTTGGGGGTTTCCCCCATGAGCGACTGCATCAAGAAGCGATTTGGTTCTCAAATAAAAATGCGACCAGTGCCTATAGTTGGATTATATTCCAATTGCAGACATACTTCAAGAACCAACATGGGTACACAATTTTTGGGACCAATCATGCTTATCCCTTATGGGGAGAGGCTTTAACTGGTCTAGTAGTACAAATGAACGGGGGAACTTCAGCTATAAGTGGGGAATTTACCGAATCCTGCTAGGTATGCAATAAATATGATTTAGAGCAATTGCCCGTTTGCGCAGCACCCTAGGAGCCAGTTTGAAACGTGATCGGCTCTCCTAGACTGATTATAGTAAATGGTTTAAATGAGCGATTACCCCTTAAATAGCAAGGGATTCAATAAACTAAAAATGCCATGTCTTGATCCACCCTTCGCGACTGCATCAAGACATGGATGTTGAATTCCGCGAAGGATTACTAGCTATTGGTTTGTTTAGCGATCGCGAATCAACTTCCCAGTTCGGTTGATTAGAGCCATGGGCTTGTAGAATCAAAGGTCCTGTCCCCATAGTTTCCAGGGTCCTGCCAGGAACAGATGCCCAGAGCTCGAATAGGGATGCAGCCGCGCTGCATCCCTTGTTCAAAGGATTGCTAGGATTTATATGCCACCTCAGTAACTAAATTTTCCTTAACCTCACTAACTAAATTTTCCTTCAGCTGTTTGTAGTCTTGGAGTTCCTTTCTCAGATCAACATGCAGGTGATCAATCTCCTCTTTCTGGATGATTTCTAATATGGCTATGTTCAAGTCATTCATGGCGGCCAAATAGAGTTTTCTATCAATCACAAATACCCTAACTAGAATCACACGAGCATTCTCTTCAATGCTGGACAATACAACTTTCATTTTCTGCTTGTGCAATCCATCGATAGTCGGAATTTTGGCTTTAATAGCCTGACAAAGTCTGGTAGTTTGCTCCGCTGAAATTCCATCTATTTTCAGAGTTAAATTTATTGCTCCCAACTCCAACGTATCGCCAGGATTCTGTGACCAATAATTGACCACAACTCCACCAATCATTTTAGAATTGGGAATTTTTTTGGTACCACCAACAGTAAGAAGACGAACCTTTGTACTTCTCAGACCAATACTGAGTATCTCAACAAAACCATTTATTCCGTCCAATTTTACCCAGTCACCGGGTCTATAGAGACCATCAGCATAGATAACCACTGTACAAAACCAGTCATAGATAATGTCTTTTAATAACAAACCTAAGGCGACACCTGCGCCACCCAGTAGACCGATCAGTGCACCAGCAGATGCCCCCAACAAAATCTCACTGGCTTTACTGGCAGCAATCAGGATTGCTGCTATCTGAAAAAGCTTTGGGAAGTAGGGGACTATCAAATCGTCGAGTTCAGTTTCCGTGTTTGCCGCCAATCCGGCTAGAAGCTCCCCCAATAGTGGAGCAGCACGGTAAAGAATATACGTGACAATGAACAGAGCGCTCACAGAGAGAATCTCGAGGATTTTCGGATTCTGTTCAGGACTAAGATGGCTTGCCACAACTAGATAGACTAGCCATAGTCCAGCGATCCAAATTAGCCAGCCTAATGGTTGCTTAAGAATGCTAATGAACTCATCGTCTAGGGTAGTTTCTGTACGGCTAGTTATCAGCTCGAGTCTGTGAATGATTATTGAAGTGAACAAGCCTCGCAATATCTGGGTAAGGAGGAGGATGAGCACCACAATAACTATCGTGGAAACAGGAATGTTGGCGAGCTTGAAGTCGGAATCAAAGATCCTTTCTGTGATTATGTTGATTGTAGTGTTGAATGTACCCTGAAGGTTTTCCATCGTTTGGACCAAAATACAGTAACATAGATCGACCTGTGCCTAGCTAAATGGCAAGTCGATCGCAAATCGATTGGCGAAACGATTTTACTATAAGTTGCGAATTTAGCGAATCATGCTAAGTACCTGGACAAAAATAAACCTCACTTCTTGATGCAAAGCGCGAGTGGGGGAAACCCCCTGTTCCCTTGCTGCATCGCTGTATTAACTTGTGTAAAGTTGCCAAAAGTCCGTCTGCTCCCAGCTCCGAACGCGCCCCGCGTGGCCCACGGCCTCAGTCCCTGCTCCCTATTTCAACAGTTAATTTTACTTTTGTCCGACTACTTAGGTATGTAATAAACATGATTGACACCAATTGCCCGTTTGGGCAGCACCCTAGGAGCCAGTTTGAAAGGTTTACTATCTGGGGTGCATCTCATACAGCGGTTTTCAATTCGGTCAGGTACAAATTCTTGAGGTGCGACCCGTGGCGAATTTAATTCGCCACGGGTCGCACCTAAAAGCGATGCAGCTTCGAAGGGAGCCAACGCTGCATCGCTTGTTCAAAGCATTGCTAGGATTTAGATACCACCTCACTAACTAAATTTCCCTTCATCTGTTTGTAGTCTTGAAGTTGCTTTTCCAGCTCAATATGCAGGTGATCAATCTCCTCTTTCTGCAGGATTTCTAATATGGCTATGTTCAAGTCTTGCTGGGCAGCATAGTAGAGGTTGGTATCAATCACAAATACCCTAACTAGAATCACGCGAGCATTCTCTTCAATTTTGGAAAATAAAACTAACATTTTTTTCTTGTGCAAGCCATCGATAGTCGGAATTCTTTCTTCAAGAGCCTGACAAATTCGGATAGTTTGCTCCGCTGAAATGCCATCAATTTTCAGAGTTAAATTTATACCCCACTCAAATCTCTCGCCAATCTTCTGTGACCAATTTTCCACAACGCCAGCAATCATTTTAGAATTGGGAACTTTTTTGATAGAACCCCACTCAGTAAGGCGAAGTGTTGTACTTCTGAGACCAATACTGACGATCTGAACAAAACCATTTACGCCGTCCACTCCTACCCAGTCACCAGGTTTATAGAGACCATCAGCGTAGATAATCACCGTACAACACCAGTCATAGATAATGTCTTTGAATAACAAACCTAAGGCGACACCGGCACCACCGAGTAGACCGATCAGTGCACCAGCAGATGCCCCCAACAAAATCTCACTGGCTTTAATGGCCGCAATCAGCACTGCTGCGATCTGAAAAAGCCTTGGGAAGTAGGGCACGAACAAATCGTCCAGTTCAGTTTCAGTGTTGGCCGCCAATCCGGCTAGAAGCTCTCCCAGTAGTGGAGCAGCACGGTAAAGAATATAGGTGGCAATGAACAGAGCACTCACAAACAGAATCTCGGGGATTTTCTGATTCTGTTCAGGAGTAAGATGGGTCGCCACAACTAGATGTACTAGCCAGAGTCCAGCCAGCCAAATTAGCCAGCCTAATGGTCGCCGAAGAATCCTAATGAACTCATCGTCTAGGGTGGTTTCTGTACCGCTAGTCAGACGCTCGATTCTGTTAACGATTATGGCAGTGAACAAGCCTCGCAATATCTGGGTGAGGAGGAGGATGAGCACCACAATCACTATCGTGGAAAGAGGGATGTTGGCGAGTTTGAAGTCGGTATCAAAGATCCTTTCTTTGATTACGTTGATTGTATTGTTGAATGTACTCTTAATGTTTTCCATAGTTTCGACGAAAATGCAACAGCAGAGATCGACCTCTGCCTAGTTAAATGGCAAGTCGATGACAAGTCGATGGCAAGTCGATTGGTGAAATGATTTTACTATAAGTTGCTAATTTACCCAATAGTGCTGGGTATGCAATTGGGATTGTGTCCGCAAACAGGATTTAGAGCGATTGGCGGTTTCCGCAGCACCCTACGAGCCAGTTTGAAACGTTTATTATCCGTTTTTAGGAAAACTATTCGGTCAATCAACGCTGGAATTTACCGAAAAGTATTAGCTAGTAAAAGACGGCGGAAATACCGACTGCATCAAGACATGGATGTTGAATTCCGCAAAGGATTACTAGCTATTGGTTTGTTTAGCGATCGCGAATCAACTGCAACCAATCAACTGCCCAGTTTGGGTTGATTAGAGCCATGGGCTTGTAGAATCAAAGGTCCTGTGCCCATAGTTTCCAGGGTCGTGCCAGGAGCTGATGCCGAGACCTCGAATAGCGACGGGTGCGCCGACCTGAGGGGTTCCCCCCACTCGCGCTTTGCATCAAGACAAGCATCAAGACAACCCAGTTACTCCTGCTTGGCCAGACTTGTCAACCCAACTTGTAAACAATTAATTACCTATAAACGGCTAGTTTAACTTGAAACTAAAACTTGATCATGTGGTAGACCTCCCAGGCTGACTAGTCTATAGTCATCTCGTAAAGACGGACATAATACTAGCATGTTCTACTTGTGATATGGGTACCCTATTTCTAAAATTAATCTAAATTCTCTTGTGTAGATGGCGAAAACAATACCCTATTGATTTGTTCTATGCCTAGCCCATCTCCCCATCTCCCCATCTCCCCATCTCCCCATTTCCCCATCTCCCCATTTCCCCATTTCCCCATCTCCCCATCTCCCCATCTCCGGGGCCCCACACTTTTATGATGGGTATTCAACCCGACTTGATATGAGGGGGATGAGGGGGATGAGCTTGTGCTCAGCAAGTAACATCACCATCAAGCAACTTGCTATCAGGAACTTTTGCACTTTTGCCTAACTTCTATCTGTATGATTTGCACTGATTCGCTGATTGACCAAACTAGCTCGTTATTGATTAAGGCTATTCTCAGTAAAAACTCATTAAGCTAGGATTTAATAGATTCATGTATACTGGAAATATCTAGGACTTAATGAGTAGTTTAAAATGCCCATTGACAATCTATAAAAATTTGCTCTTGGGACGTTAACACTACCGATACTGTGTCAATAAATATAGTCAATATTGATATCGTATGTGATAGGATTCGATTCCTAATTAGTTTGTCAGCCCAAAACTAATCCTATTTCAAAATCACCCTATTTCAAAATCACCAATTACCCATTACCTTTTCCCCAGCTCATGAACCTTTCATCCTCGACATCTCAAAATCTGCCCCAGTCCAAGAGAAAGCTAGGACTCAGGTTAGGGATTGGGGCAATAGTTCTAGTGACAGCTGCCTTAATTTTACTATTTACGCCCGTTGGGTCTTGGCTGAAGCTGGAAAATCTGAGATGGCTTCAGGAAAGCATGGGTATTTTTGGACCACTGGGGTACATTTTAATTTATATTGTTGCCACAGTACTAGCTGTTCCTGATGCGATTTTAACCTTTTCGGCTGGTGCTCTGTTTGGACTAATGCTGGGTACTTTGTGGACTGTGATTGGTGCTACTTTGGGAGCAACGGCTGCGTTTATGATTGCTCGCTTTGTTGCTGGTGATTGGGTTAAGTATAAGTTTCAGGACTCTCGTTTGGAGCAACTCAGTGAGGGCATTGAGAAAAATGGTTTTTGGTTTGTGCTCTCAATTCGCCTCGCGCCAATTTTTCCATTCAATGCGGTTAACTATTTGTTCGGCTTAACACCAATTCCTCTACCCACCTATGTGATAGCCACCGCAGTGGGAATTATCCCGGCTACCTTTGCTTATGCTTGGTTAGGTCGCAGTGGTCTGGAAGCTATCAGCGGTAGTCCCCCCTGGCAAATGATCGCAGCACTAGTTGTATTAGCGGTGCTATCTACCACCCCCCTACTTTGGAAACAATCAAGACTTAGGCAATAACTCTGCTTGTAGGGTGTGTTAATAACAGACCCTACACCATCAGGGCGAATATAAAAGCGAATAAAAGTCGAGTTTTGCCTAAGTCCTGACCCTAAGTCCTAAGAATTTAAGGTGATTAAGGTAGAAGATTGATGAGATTGAACATATTGCTGAAAAGACGAAGCCTTTGGTTAGCGATCGCGCTATTTATTTTGGTCCTATTGTGTTACTCGACTCCTGTCAGAGCCTTATTTAACCAAAGGTTCCTAGTGCAACAGTTGCAAGAATTAGGCCATTGGGCAATCTGTTTATTTATCCTGGTTTATGCTCTGGCAACGGTTTTAGGAATTCCTGGCACAGTACTGACTATCGCTGGTGGTACAGTGTTTGGTTTAGTTTGGGGTACCTTCTGGTCTGTTATCGGAGCAACCTTGGGGGCATTGGGAGCATTTTGGGTAGCGCGTTACCTATTGCGAGATTGGGTTGAATACAAGTTCAGGCATCATAAAGCATTGGTCAGCTTCAATCAAGCAGTGATGCAGACACCCCTGATGTTTGTCTTAGCAGTACGCTTTGCCCCCATTTCTCCTTTTAATGTAGTGAATTTCCTGTTTGGTCTAACCCCGATTGGCTCGGTAGAGTATACCCTTGGCACTTTCTTTGGGATTATTCCTGGTACCCTCGCCTATACTTGGCTGGGAGTAACTGGAGGGGAAGCTTTGCAAGGAGGCGATCGCTTACCATTTTTCCTAGCACTGAGTTTCCTAGGTATACTGTCTGCCTTGCCACTGTTGGCAAAGCGAAAAAAGAAATAGTCTTCCTGTTGCCCATTCTCCTGTCCCATTCTCCTCATTTTCCCATCTTTCCCATCCTCCCGATCTCCCCTATCAATCCCAGGAAGTACCATGGCAAGAAAGCAACGTGGTATCAGTGGGTCAATAGGGTAAAAAATTTTCTGATCAACTACCCCGACTTGCTAGGCTTTTCCTGAAACGTATCCGTAAGACAAGTAAAGAATAAGAGAGGGATTTACGGGAATCTGTTATATTTGTTAATATGAAGGGTGTAACCCCTCATCTTTTCCCTGTCTTGATGCAATAGCGAGTGGGGGAAACCACGGCAGTCGCTCATGGGGGGAACCCCCTTTGGCGGCGCTGCCTCCCCTGTTCCCTTGCTGCATCGCTGAGGTAAGGGGAAAAGGAAGGTTCTGTCAGTAGTTCCTTTTAACTTAAACTTTACTCGTTAAAGTTTTTACCTTAATTTTTGAAACGTTAAGTTTTCACAAGTCCCGTGAGACCGAAGGTGAGTGCTTGCCATTCGTTTTGTATAGCAAGACACTTAAGGTGCGCTTTCCAAAAGCGCACCTAAAAGTGTTTTTCACCAAGTGTTTTTCACCAAAATTTAACATTTTGGGGGATATTTACTATACAATACTGAGGATAGCCTTCCCAAGATTTTCACAATGTGTGATTAAACTTCGCGATTGACTCCAAGAACATCTCAACCAGAATACTAATTTTCTATGCATGTTGATAGAGATGAGTGTCTGTTAATAGGTCATGGGTAATAGGTAATAGGTAATAGGTAATAGGTAATAGGTAATAGGTAATTGCGATATACAAGTGGTGTTTAATAGCAGCCATAGTATGATCCTCAATTGTAAATTGGCAATTACCTATTATCAGTTACCGATGATATATACCCGAATAACTATGTCTCTCCGACCTTAGACATAGGCGTTGAAATTAGGTTTAAGGTTAAGTGGGGTAACGCTTCCATAATCGTTTTCACACCTATGTCTATTACTAATAAAATATCCACCCTTGGCGACTTTGAGCTTGGCAGGAAATGACTAAAGAACAGTATTCTAAAAATTGGTTCAATGGACAATCGTTCATTATTACTTTTTGCCTGTTACCTTCTCTAGTAATTATCTTAGGGGTAATCAGCATGTTTATCGAAAACAACAATTTTCGATTGACGGATTCATCAACAATTATTGTAAATCCAATAGAATCACTGATTAGTTGGTTCAAAGACACGTCAGAACCAAAAAACTCATTATCAAGTGTTGCTAAAACTAGTTCTGAACAACTAGTATATAAAGCTTCACTGCTCAATAAACTAATGCTAGCTATTATAACTGACTATGAAGAAACTGGACTAGGGATAGGGATAGGGATAGACAATATTAAGCCTGGCTTTGAAGCCATTGGTTTTACCTTTAACCAGGGAGAAAATATTCATAATCAAATTAATTTGATAGGCAACAATACGGGGGGCACAGTATTAATTAATCTCCTGGGAAATGTTAACAATATAACTCAAGCCTCGATCGCCACTAAAATTCCCTATAAATACTCTCATGAAAGCCAAGCTGCTTTACTTTTAGGATTATTCATTAGGGTAGTATCACCGGAATGGGAAAATGGTATAGATTGGATTAACTATGGCTTGAAAGAAGTTAGTGAAAACCATAAAAATTTATTAATCACGGAACAAAAAAACTATCAGATTCACTTAAGGGTTGACCGGGAGGGGGATTTGGTAATTCTCACTATAAAATCCCGCTCTAAATCCTAAGTGAACAGTAATCTTTAATTGTGTCGGACTACACAAGTGTTGAATCGAGTAATACTCACATCTTGCACCATTCTCAATAAGCTTGCTTCATGTAGGGTGGGCAGTGCACCAGACAGATAATGAAGCTTGCAAAGCGCGTTGGTAGGCACTGCCCACCCTAAGATTAATGACAATGGTGCAAGATCTCAGTCATAAACGTTTACCAAAATGGCTGATGTCTGTAGATATTTGTTTTTTTTGGGAGATGACAACAGTAAAAATGCAACAGAAACGTTTATGCTTCTGTTGCTTTTTACGTAATGGTTAACAGTTAATGATTCGATTCAGTTTTGAGAGTTTTCAACCCTTAACACAAACAACCTGCTTCAGAGTTGCCACTACCTCAACTAGATCTGACTGATTAGCCATCACTTGATCAATTGGCTTATAAGCACCTGGGATTTCATCGATAACGTCCTTATCCTTACGGCACTCAACACCTTTAGTTTGCTCAACTAAATCATCAACGGTGAACTGCTTTTTTGCTTTGCTGCGAGACATCAAACGACCAGCACCATGAGCACAGCTGCAGTAGCTGTCATGATTGCCTTTACCCTTAACAATGAAAGACTTTGCCCCCATGGAACCAGGGATGATACCATAGTCGTCGGTACGAGCTCGCACTGCTCCTTTTCGAGTAACATAAACCTCTTCGGAGAAATGCACTTCTTTCTCGGCATAGTTGTGATGGCAGTTAACTGATAACAAGGGCTTGAACGACTTACCACCAGCCAGATGTTTCTCTACAATTCGCTTGAAGCGAGCCATCATGATATCGCGATTGTAACGGGCATAGTTTTGCGCCCATTGCAAATCCCGCCAGTAGGCAGCAAATTCAGGGGTTCCTGCGACAAAGTATGCTAAATCTCGGTCAGGAAGGTGAGTATGTGCCAGCTTTGCTAATTCTTTAGCTTCCTCCGCTAGACATGCCCCACACCTCAATGCGCAGCATGAGTGTGGGAACGAAGTTACCGCAAGAATAGGGCAGCCTTTATGGTTGGTCGGCTATGCGTAAAAGGGTTAAAACTTTATGATTAAGGCTGCCCTAATAAACA
>NZ_JAAHHZ010000178.1:0-10913 GCF_010672005.1 Moorena sp. SIO4A5
GTCTTTTTCACGCGCGTTATCGCTGTTCCAAGGCGTCACAACTCAGGTGGGGCTTCAGGGTCAACCTTTTGGGCATAAAACTTACCATGCTCTGTCTTAACAGTAAGTATACACCCGGATTTGATATTAGATGGAATGGAGCAAGCCATGGGTTATGTGCTCTCTCTGGAGGGAGTGCATTGTTGTATTATTGCTGCCGAATCCGTCGAGCAATTAGAATCAAATTTTAAAGTCGCCCAAGCATTTCAATCCTTGAGTTCAGCACAAATGACTGCTATTGAAACACGCACAGCTTCTGCTTGGGAAGACAATACATTTTTCCGGAAGTGGACTTAGGACTATAGCAAACTGTACCCTCGATACCTACAGATCAGCAGTAGGGTGCGTGATTGACGCACCCTACAATCTTAGCTGCATCGCCTATCAAAAATGCTGCGAGATATAGCAGTCGCCAGGGCAGGCGCGGACATGACAAAAGTCTCAAACCTAAGTAAGCGCAAGAGTTTGACTTCTGACTTCTGACTTCTGACTTCTGACTTCTGCTAGATCTAAGGCTTAACCTACTGGTCCTGACGGCTCTTCTGGCTTAGACTCAGGACAATAGATCAGATACTTGCCAGTAACATAACCTTGTAAGGGCGCAGAAATAGGAACCCAGCCATTACTACCACGATTAACAATCGTTACCTTAGAACCATCAGCGATAATGCCAATAATCTCGCCATCATTTGACGGTGATTTGCGGACATTTAAACCCTGTGGTGCTGAAACTTGCCGACAATCCTCTTCAGATGGTGGTGGTGTTGGACAAGGTTTTATTTTAACATACTTGCCAGACACATAACCGATTATGGGTTCTGAAATCTTCAGCCAGCCATCTGCACGTATACTCTCAATCTTGACCTCGGTACCATTTTTTAATGTACCGATACTTGGACCACCAGGGGTTGAACGCACTATCAGATCACTACCAGTAGTGGTAACTGTACCACACTCTTTTTTGACAGTGGGGCAGGGTTGAAGATACGCCTCAGACACATAACCTTTCTGGGGAGAAACCATCGGTACCCAACCATCACTACTAGTACCCTTGATAGTGATTGTAGTACCATTTTCTACAACACCGACAATCTTACCACCAGGGGTCGCACGCACATTGAGCGGGTTACCCTTAGTCGATACTAGACGACATTCTTCTTTCGGAGGAGGTGGTGGACAAGGTTTGAGATATCGGTCGGAAACATAACCCTTTTGGGGAGAGACAAGCTGTACCCAACCATTAGTAATGCTATTGATGATAGTGACTTTAGTGCCATTGTCCAAGTCACCAATAATCCTACCACCAGGACTCTGACGTACATTCAGACCCCTGCCAGTATTGGTAGAAACTATTCGACATTCCTGCTTAGGTGGTGGTGGACAGGATTGGAGATACCGCTGAGAAATATAACCTGACAAGGGAGAAGAAATTTTTGCCCAGTCTTGGTTTACTATTTGCTCAAGGGTAACCTCAGACCCGTTTTTGACGAAACCGATAATCCGGTAATTGCTACCGGGTCCACTGCGGACATTGAGATCACTGCCTCTAGTGACCACTTTGCGGCAATTGTCTGTAGCCACAGCAAGTTGAAATTTTGCTTGGTTCTCAAATGAGATGTTTTCTAAACGAGAGGATGGGGTAAATTGAGCGATCGCAGGACTAGTAGCATAAGATGGCGCAGGAAAAGCTGTAAACGCTAGCGCCACAGAGATGCACACCACTAGTAATCTTCGCCAACCACTAATCTTTCTGATCATATGTTGGATTTATTATTCACTATCAAAGTGGAATGGCTTTATTTTATTAGAACTGCCGATAAAACCCCAGACTCTCGATTCCTAGCTTCGTGGTGGCAAGAATAGAACAGGGTGCCAGCTGCTGCGCATTAAATCACCGGCTAAGCTACGCACTGACCAATCTAAGAATTTCCCTTTTTGATCGGAAGAGATTGCGATCGCAGTAATATCATATTCTAAGGCTGTGTCTAAAATCTCTTCACGGGGATTGCCCACTCGCACGTCTGTATTGACCTGTAAGCCAAGCTGTTCTAACTCTGCTTTTACTGGTTCTAGCTTCTCTTGAGCTTTTTGTAGCTGAGGCTCTTTAGATAATTCTCTGCGCCCCCCTTCACTGACTACCCACAACAGCATACACTGCTTTAGTGAGTCATCGGGTGCTTGTTTAGCATACTCTTTGACCCTTTCCACGACAGATTGAGACGCTGTAGTGCCGTCATAGGGAATTAGCAAATACCGGAATAGATGTTTGCAGCGTAGATCGAGTTCTTCGCAGGTGTAAGCTGAAATCAGTTGTGGTCGCAGCATTAGCAATGGTGTACTACATTCCTTGCTCAAGGTTGCTGTAGTGCTACCGAAAAGCTTTTCTTGTAATAAGCTGCGCACTGGCGTGCCAATCAGAATGACATCAGCATGGTAACGTTTGGCGATTTTAGGAATACTGTCACTAGGACGACCTGAGGTCACTTCGATGTGAACCTCTACCCCTTCAGGTATATTGGTCAAACCGTTTTCAAAGCGGCGGCGAGCTTGTTCTATTCCTTCTTCATCAATACGAGGTATTTCTCCCTCTTCCCAAAGCGGAACAAAGTGGCAGAAGATGATTTTCTTAAGCCCACCAGCCGCTAAACTGGGGACAAACTCTACTAGCCGATATAAACCGTCAGAGAAATCGGTGCAGATTAGGCAATGCTGAAACATATGCAGGGAGGATGGCTTTTTCTTAGAGTTTCTTTGAGACTAGAACACTTTACAATTACTGTGGATAGTTTTGCATTAATTTATACAAATTTATCAACTAATGATCCTGACTTGCCTAGACTGAATTGGGTTATTGCCAATCCTATTTCCTTTAAGCAAGCCTGCGGTTATAATACTTAGCCTGATAATAATAGTTAACAATAAGTTGAATCAATCAATTTTAATTTTAATTAAATCTTAATATAATTCGAGTTTACGCCCCAGCATCCCCAGCTCCTTTCCTACCTAAGGAATTGAGCAAGAGAAGGAGGTCGCGACTCAATTAAGGCGAATAACAATCAGACTAGGGCTTTAGCTATAATCCCCACTCGTGTTTTAGGACTTCTTTGTACATTGTTTCACGCATCATCATTTGCTCATAGAGTTTGATTAGGAATTCCTGAGCTTGCTCACGGCTCATTTTCTGGACCTGAGTTTCAAAGGACCGCAGGTTAAATTTTTGTTCCAGGGAAAGTTCTACGGGTTTAGACATAGTTGAGCTCCTTAAAAACTAATCATGGGTTTTGGCTGGCTACAGCAGCCCTAGTTTTGATCAGGCTAGGTATCGGTAAATGTATCAACCGTTAACCTATCTGACCTTTCATGAAGAATCGTAACAATTATTTGACAAAATGACCAGGTTTTGGTCCATTATGACGTTAGATATGACCTAGACTATTTCTAGCAAGTTCCCTGGCTAGGATTGATGCTGTCGAATTCGGTATAGCAGAAGTCAGAAGTCATACCGAGTTGCATTCAAAGAGAGTAGATTAGTTGGATAGGGAGATGGGGAGATAGGGAGATGGGGAGATAGGGAGATAGGGAGATGGGGAGATAGGGAGATGGAGAGATTCGCGGAAGAGAAAGTTGTACCTTTGACCGCAACTTAGTATCAGAAGTCAGCTAGACTCACGTTTCGGAGTTTATGAATGATAGTGCTATATAATTACTTCTTATACTCGATAAAACACAATAGGTGCGCGCCTCGTGGCGAGTAAATCGCCCTTGGGTCGCACCTGTAGAATAGGCATCTTGCCGTGGAATCGGCATCAGGCGTGGAACTGGCATCAGGCGTAGAACTGGCATCAGGCGTAGAACTGGCATCAGGCGTAGAACTGGCATCAGGCGTAGAACTGGCATCAGGCGTAGAACTGGCATCAGGCGTAGAACTGGCATCTTGCCAGTTTCCTCCTTATTTTCGGGCGGGCAGGATGCCCACTCTACTGATATTCATTCAAAGACTGACGCAACGCCGATAAGACAACCAGCACCCTACCGGTATAGTAGTTAATTGACTATATTGTAATTAATACAGTTGAGTCAGTGGCTTCGTCGATGGGATTGGCCTTTGAGCCACGCTACGCTCAGGAAGCGAACGCATCCCCGAGATACAACCAGCACCCTAACGGAATAGTAGTTAATTAACTATAGTTGAGATCCCATTAGCTACTTGACCTAGACCCTAGACAGCTAACGATTCATCCTTAGTTAATTACCTGGTAAGTCTGAGTTAATCCGGAATTACCTAGCTGCTAACAAACAAGCAATCCCTACAATACCGCTACAATAGGGATATGCCCAAATCTACTTCTTCTGACAACTCTCCCCCGGTCCCTGAGGATGACCCAATGGCAGCATCCCCGCTACTGATCCTAATTGATGGTCATTCTCTGGCTTTTCGCTCCTATTTTGCTTTTGCCAAAAGTCGTCAGGGTGGATTACGCACCAAAACGGGAATTCCGACCAGTGTCTGTTTTGGCTTCATTAAATCTTTGCTAGAGGTAATGGAGTCAGAAAACCCGAATGCGATCGCAATTGCTTTCGATACCAAAGAAGCCACCTTTCGCCAACAAGCCGATGCTAGTTATAAAGCCAATCGCACCGAAACACCAGAAGATTTCCTCCCAGATGTAAAGAATCTCCAGCAGTTACTACAAGGGTTAAGAATCCCAGTAATAACCTCTCCTGGTTATGAAGCTGATGATGTATTGGCAACCTTAGCTCACCAAGCTACTGATCAAGGCTATCGGGTCAAAGTTGTATCTGGCGATCGCGATTTATTTCAACTCGTTTCTCCAGATAAAGGGATTACCGTTTTATATCTCAGTGGTGCCTTTGCGAGAGGGAGTGCTACAGTTGGCCCAACGGAATATGGCTTAGAAGAAGTAGAAGCAAAATTGGGAGTTTTACCCTCTCAAGTCGTAGATTATAAAGCCCTCTGTGGCGATCCATCCGATAATATTCCTGGAGTGAAGGGCATCGGAGCAAAGACTGCTGTTAAGTTACTCAAAGAATACCAAACCCTGGATAATATTTATGCTTCCCTTGATACTATTAAGGGTGCCGTTAAGAAAAAGCTGGAAGTAGGTAAGTTAGATGCAGAACATGCTCGCTATTTGGTTCAATTGCGATTTGATACTCCTATCGATATTGATTTAGAGCAGTGTCAGCTCCAAGGATTTGATCCTCAAGTGCTCAAACCGCTATTGGAGAAGTTAGAGTTAAAGTCATTTATCAGTCAAATAGATAAACTTCAGCAGCGTTTTGGTGGCGTAGTGCTAGAGGATATCCAAACTGATGCCCCAAATGATACTGATAGTGATACTTATAGTGAGACTGATAGCAATACTGATAGCAATACTGATACTCAGGAAGATCAGGGTATTTCCTTTTTCAGTGCAGCGGAAACGGAAGAGTTTCAAGAGCAAGGGTCTAATACTGGTTCGATTCAACCACAAATTATCGATACTGTAGACAAGCTCAATCAATTAGTTGAACAGCTAAAATACTATACCGATGCTGGAAATCCTGTGGCTTGGGATACAGAAACTAGTGATTTGGAACCACGGGATGCTCAGTTGGTGGGGATTGGCTGTTGTTGGGGAAAAGAACTTACTGATGTTGCTTATATTCCTATCGGTCATAAAGATGGGACTAATTTAGATCAGGATATAGTCTTAGAATCCCTACGTCCAATTTTAGAAAGCTCAGATTATCCCAAAGTCTTACAAAATAGTAAATTTGACCGACTAGTGTTCCGTTGTAACGGGATTCAGCTAGCAGGAGTGGTATTCGATACCATGCTAGCGAGTTATGTACTCAATCCCGAAACTAGCCATAAACTTAGTGACCTAGGGTTGTACTATTTAGGAATAGAAGCAAAAAGTTATGACGACTTAGTTCCGAAAGGGAAAACTATCGGAGATTTAGACATCCCCACGGTAGCCGATTACTGTGGGATGGATGCTTATACCACCTTCGGAATAGTTTCTAAATTGCGAGAAGAATTGGCGAAAATTCCAGCTTTGCAGGAATTGCTGCTAGAGGTAGAGCAACCCCTGGAACCGGTATTAGCTGAGATGGAATACCAGGGGATTAGTATTGATAAGGATTATCTGGAACAGTTCTCCCAACAGCTGGAAAAGGATTTAGTGGCAATTAAACAGCAAGCCTATCAAGATGCTGGACAAGAATTTAATTTAGGTTCCCCTAAACAGCTGAGTCAGTTACTGTTTGAGAAACTAGGGTTAGATCGTAGGAAGTCTCGTAAAACCAAAACTGGTTACTCTACCGATGCTACTATCTTAGCTAAATTACAAGGAGACCATCCAGTAGTAGATGCTGTTCTGGAATACCGTAGTTTATCGAAATTGAAGTCTACTTATGTGGATGCTTTACCAGCACTGATGCGTTCCGATACTAAACGAGTACATACGGATTTCAACCAGACCGTGACCACAACTGGTAGACTATCCTCCTCTAGTCCTAATTTACAAAATATTCCTATTCGTACTGATTTTAGTCGCCAGATTCGGAAGGGTTTTATTCCAGAATCCGGTTGGCTGTTGGTATCCGCTGACTATTCCCAAATTGAGTTACGAATCCTAGCCCACTTGAGCCAAGAGCCAGTGCTAGTGGAGGCTTACCAAACTCAAGCCGATGTCCATACCTTGACAGCGCAAATGTTATTTGATAAAGAAGACATTACTGCTGAAGAGCGGCGCTTGGGTAAAATAATTAATTTTGGCGTAATTTACGGCATGGGAGCACAACGGTTTGCTCGGGAAGCTAAGGTATCGGCAGCTGAAGGAAAAGAATTTATTGATCGATTGAACCAACGCTATCCTCTAGTGTTTGCTTATTTAGAGGAAACCAAGAAAAAAGCGATCGCACAAGGCTATGTAGAAACTATACTCGGACGCCGTCGCTACTTTAGCTTTGGTGGTAACAGTCTTAGAAAGCTACAAGGTAAGCCTCTTGATCAGATTGATCTCGATCAACTTAAGGGTATCAATCCCTATGATGCTGGATCATTAAGAGCAGCAGCTAATTCCCCAATCCAAGGCTCTAGCGCTGATATAATCAAAATTGCTATGGTTAATTTGTATCAAGTGTTACAGAAATATCAGGCGCGGTTGCTATTACAAGTCCATGATGAATTAATCTTTGAAATTCCCCCTGATGAATGGGAAGAATTGCAGGTAAAAATTCGGGAAACTATGGAATCCGCAGTTGAGTTGAGTGTTCCTTTAGTTGTTGAAATACATGCTGGGGAAAATTGGATGGAAGCGAAATAGGGTAATAGTGCGTAGGGTGCGTTAGGGGCGGACTTGTGGTTATTTTTATCCTCGCAGCCAGGGTTGGAATAGTCCGCACCGTAACGCACCACCGAGTCTAATTCAGAGTTGACACTACCCGGTCTAATGATGAAATCTTTACTGAATAAGGGTTTTGGAATTTAGAAGTGTTTGCCCTGCTTGTGGCTAGAGATACAAAACCATTCGCAAACCATCATCTACCTCCTCCTGTAAATAGTCTGGAAGTGAGCCGATGCGTTCAGTTAGAAATACTTTGTCAACTGTGAAAATCTGAGAAACATTAGCGACAGAATCTCTAGATAAGCCTGATACTTTGCTAGGCAACAATACGTTGCCTGGGGCTTCTGCTAGCTGAGTATTTGAGGTAATTATTACAACGATAACCGTATTTATAGGGCTCTGATTAAAAAGATCATCTTGAATTATCAACACAGGACGACGATATCCTGGTTCAGAACCTTTTGGGTCAGGCAGATTTGCCCACCAAATTTCCCCACGATACATTACCATTTCTCATCAGGCAGAGACATGAACTGTATCTTTGCCATCACTGGATCTAGCTCAGAATACTCTTTAGAGTAGACTTCATTCAGCTTGTGTAAAATTTCATGGCGATTGTACTTTTTAAGATAAGCTTTTAATGCTTTTAGGTAGAGTTCACTACGTGACAAGCCCATCTCTTTAGCAAGGGCTTCTGCCTCTTCAAAAACTGAGTCTGGAAGTGAAATTGCGGTTTTCATAGTGACCTTAGGAATAAGACCTATTTCTTAATTATACTTTGGTTATACCAAGATTGCAATAGCTCCGCCTATTATGTATTTAAGTAGGTTATTTAAATTATAACTAGGTGGGTATAAATAAACGTTAAAACCTAAGCATTAAGCCCTCAGCCGTTGACCGTAGGCCACGCTACTTTAGGTCAGTCAGCTTCAAAGAAACCTAGAACGAAAGAATTTAATAGTTCCAGATTAATGAGAATTGAAAGTTTGGAGAAAAGTGCTTGGCCATTGGCCACGCTACGCGAACAGCATGCTACACGCTTCGACGCTGATAGCTGACCTCGCTAAGCCCCTGACCCCCTCAACTACTAGCTGGAAAACTACCACCAACAAAGTGAATATCACTGAAGGTTTCAATCCACAAACGAGCACCACAATCCAATGGCTGATCTGGCTGATACACAATCTTACACGGACCAAGGATTTCCACCTCATTACCGTAGAGATTAGTGCCCTTTCGTTTTACTGAAATCACTGGCTTCCGGTCTTTCGGGCTTTTCTTCATATTTGAGCCAATGTGATTGCGGTTGACATTAATCTTCGCTAAAGCAGGGGGACGACTAGTGCGCCATTTCCCCTTTGGTCCACGATTACCTTTGGTAATTTGTGGCAAATGGTTGAACAGAGGAATAATCCAGAATTTCCCGCTTTTATAGGCACCCCGCACCCGACCCTTCTCTAGGAGTTGGCGTAATCGTCGAGATGAAATTCCTAATAGAGATGCTGCTTCAGTAGTTCCAACGCACTTGTTCATCAGTGGACTCTCCCTTAACTATTCCGATAATACTAGTTTAAAGGAAAAAAGAGAAATCGACAATTTCCGGGAATCGGAAATCGGGAATCGGAAAGAAACGGAAGAGTTTAGGATACGATCAGTGGATGCGATCGCAACCGTCAGTTTCCCGGTTCCAAAATTTGCCTGTCATGCTACCCTCGCCATAGTGGATGCGGTGAGTTGGGATTTGAGTGGTACACGATTCTCGCCCTGGAGACGCTACGGGATTGACCTTGGCCAAAAGGCCGCGCTACGCAAATGGTCACGCTACCCGAACGCAACCTTTAACAGTCCAGTTTCAAAACTCGCCCATCCCTATACCTTCAACATGGTGGCGGGCGCATCTATTGCTGCATTGATGGAGTGCGATCGCATCTGTTTTACTAGGAGGATACTGATGCTGTGGGGTTGCGCAATCAAGGAATGATTTTAATATATGTCAAGAAATTCCCCTTATTTATCAATAGTTTCAACATAATGCTAAACACAGCAAACAGGGAATAGATAAAAGGGCTGATATCTACATATTGGGTATGCTCACCAGCTTCTTTACTTAAACCTAATCCCTCTTGCTGTACTAGCCGTTTAGCTAACAGTAAATTATTACCAGCACGCTTTCATGTGGCACACAGAGTAAGCGACTATTCCATAATTGAAAGATCTGGGTTATTGCATACACTACAAGGATCTAGTGGGTCTGTGTTTCCACTATTACCGCTACCAATAGTATCTTCATCAGTTAGGCAGCTGATATTCTTGCTCGAATGGAGACTACCATTGTAGTAATAATTTAGAAAACAGGAATCACCTTCTTGTTCTATAACAAAGCAATCTATATTATCACCACATGGGTCTTCCTGTGTATTGATTTCATCGGCGAGTGTTTTTACAGGTGCTAACCCGATCATTGAAAAGGCTAAAGAACTGCTCAACAAAATAGTCGAAAAATTTTTAAGCATAATACTAAGAACTTGAAATCGTTAGTCGCACACTTTAATCAGACATGATTTGTAATTGATTGTTCCCGCGCGACAAAAAAAAATGGGGGAAGAAACTTATCTCCTCCAGAACTTACCGATCAAATCTACTTGTACGGTTAATTAAAACGCACCTTACGCTATATATAGCGGATACAGCGGTTTACAATTGCTGTTAGGTACTTTCGTTTTGGGTTTTTAGGGAGCAGGGACTAAGGCTGTGGGACACGCTACGGACGGAGCAGGGAAGAGAGAAGACAATCCTGTGTACCTCATAATTATGGCTCTTCCGTACTAAGAGCAGGGAAATCTAAAGTTGTAAGGAATGGCCTTTAAGGGATCAGATCCTTTTCAATCACTTGAGGAGTGGTTAGAATCTTTAGACATATAAATACTATAGTCATCAGATGCAAAATTACAAACAAGATCAGAAGCTAGTAAACCCGGAGAATCCACCTAGATCTTTAGTTAAGAATTTTTTATGGATGGGAATCGGTATTGCAACACTTTTCATTACTGGTGAGGGAGTCATTTTTGGCTATCAGCAATGGCTATCTCATCAAGAGCAACTATTTGTGGACACTATGGAAGACCTGATCATCAATAAAGACTTTGTCGAGTGTATGAACAAAGCTCTAGAAATTCCTGAAACTTCTCACCAATCGTATAATGCTCGAGCTTTTCTAAATCAGTGTGCTCAAGGACAGTTGGCTCAAGCAGAGAAAGTGGTAAAAGATGGCCAAAAGGCCACGCTACGGGAACAGGAGTTGAAACCCGTTGATGAAAATTATAAATTAGCCATTAACTTGGCCAAACAAATTCCTTCATCAACCTCTGTCTATAATAAAGCTCAAGATGCGATCCTTAAGTGGGAAAAAAAGTGGAGACAATTAGTTGGAGTAGAAGGCTTTACTGATGGCATCTATTTTTACCAGCAGAACAAAGGCTCTAATCTATATCTTATTTTCCAGAAGCAAGGAAATACTAT
>NZ_JAAHHZ010000179.1:0-10846 GCF_010672005.1 Moorena sp. SIO4A5
GGGCAAATTCTGCCATAGTGAGATGGATGAATATCCCGCACTGCAAAACCTGCCCGTTCGCGAGTTAACCCCCCAGGACCTAGGGCAGACAGACGCCGTTTATGGGTCAATTCAGCTAATGGATTGGTTTGATCCATAAACTGGGAAAGCTGAGAGGACCCAAAAAATTCCTTAATCGCTGCTACTAGGGGTTTGGGGTTGACCAATGAGGCTGGGGTAAGGGTATCGGATTCTGAAACGGTCATCCGTTCCCGAATAATCCGCTCTAGGCGATTTAGTCCCACCCGCACTTGGTTTTGCAACAGTTCACCAACAGAGCGCACTCGGCGATTTCCTAGGTGGTCAATATCATCTGTGCTACCAATGTCAAATTCCAGGTTGATTAGGTAATCAATTGCCCCGAGTATGTCTTGGGGGGTCAATACCCTTACGGTGTCAGGAATATTCAGTCGTAGTTTTTTATTGATTTTGTAGCGACCGACCCGACCTAGGTCATAACGCTTCTGGTCAAAGAAACGGGATTCCAATAACTGCTGACCACCACTAACAGTGGGAGGTTCCCCAGGACGCAGCTTGCGGTACAGCTCAAGTAGGGCTTCTTCTTCACTGGGGTTCCCTTCTTTGTCAAGGGTTTTTTGATAGTAGTCTGGGTGGCGCATAGCATCTATAATTTCACTATCACCAAGCCCCAAGGCTTTTAAAAGCACTTGTGCAGACAGTTTACGGGTTTTGTCGATGCGCACCCACACTAAGTTATTTTTATCGGTTTCAAACTTCAACCAAGCACCCCGGTTGGGAATCAAGGAGGCTGAGTAGGTACGACGTCCGTTTTTATCAGTTTCAGACTTGTAGTAAACTCCAGGAGAGCGAACAATTTGGTTAACAATGACTCGCTCAGCACCGTTAATGATAAATGTGCCTCGGTCTGTCATCAGAGGCAAATCACCGATGAAGACTTCTTGTTCCTTGATCTCCCCAGTTTCTTTATTAATCAGGCGGGTATGAACGTACATTTGTACGGCATAGGTACTGTCTCGCCGCTTGGCTTCATCCACATCATATTTAGGAGACTTAAGCCTGTAGTTTTTACCCAAGAAGTGCAGCTCCATTTTGCCAGTGTAGTCGGTAATCGGCGAGAAGCTATTGAGTTCTTCAATTAGCCCCTCCTCCAAGAACCAGCGAAAGCTAGCACGCTGAATTTCAACTAAGTCTGGCAACATATAGGTAGCTGTTGTGTAAGTCTGATTAGTCATGGGGTCTGTTCTTCACTCTTTTTAAGTCAGCGCCGATTTTGATTCCCTTCCCAAGGCAGTACTTGTACTTGAACAATTGCTTAAAACTTGGGTTCGAGCTAATAGATACTAGATCAACTGTTAGAATTGACACTCCCACAGATAAAGTAAACGTGGAATTCTTAAGCTGAACACCTGCGACCTCAGGTAACCCTACTCTAGGTATAGGATGTTCATAGTTTTGAATCAAATGGCTTAGAGTGCCTTTAATCTTCAACTTCTCGCGCATCCATCTGTGGGATTTTAAACCATGTCTATTACTAGATTGACAGAAACTCAGGCATCAGGAAAACAACAAAAACACTATACTGGACTATACTGGACTTGGAGTAATTGCTCCCAGTGCTAGTTGTGGTTTTTACACTTGTCACCGTCGATGTGCCCTGCCCTACACATGGGTTGTGCTTAGGGTGTGCTTAGCTGGAGACTAAAACCGTTGTGGGGCTTATCGTTGGGTTAGTTGTCTTCAGAATACCTAGGGTAGCATCTGATTCCACTTTTGTCAACCATCCCTCGGTAAGCCTCTTCCAAAAGTACTATTCAAAGAGTCGGAGAGTCGGATTATTTCCTGTTATTTCCTCTTATAGGTGTTCACCGCAAGCCTAGGAGTCTCCGCATTATTCTCTTTCTACTGAACCATAGCAGAGTAAGGGATTTGAGATTATCAAGAACCTACCTTTAGGTTTTCCCCTTTCAGGTCTGGTTGAGATTTACCCAATCCCTATTTTTCCAGCAGTTGCTGTTGATAGGCTAAGACCAAAAAGCTGACAGGCATTTTGGGTGGTCTGAGCAGCCAACTCTTCTAGAGATATCCCTCGTAATTGGGCAACGCACTCGCCTACATAGCGGACATAGGCTGGTTCATTTCGTTTTCCTCGCTTGGGGACTGGTGCAAGGAACGGACAATCCGTTTCGATGAGTAGGCGATCGCTAGGTACCATGGTGGCTGATTCTTTTACCTGAGTGGCATTCTTAAAGGTCACAATGCCACTGAAGCTTATGTAAAATCCCAAATCCAAAAACCACTGTGTCTGTTGAGGATTACCTCCCCAACAGTGCATCACGCCTCTTATTGATCCGGTACTTTGCCAAAATTCTTGCAGTATGCCCCTCATTTCTGCAGCAGCGTCACGGCAGTGGATAATCAGTGGCAAGCCGAGTTGGTGGGCAATCCCTAGTTGGGCTTTGAACACTTCTATTTGGTGTTGTTGGTTCTTTGCTTTATAGAAATCCAAACCCGTTTCTCCAATAGCTACGACCCTAGAATCAGAGCGCGCTAGGGTCAAAATCTGATTTTCCGTTTCGGAAGTCCATTTTTCGGTATCTAAGGGGTGCAAGCCTACCGCAAAGGAGAGTTCGGGAAATCGCTCTGCTAGAGCTTGGATGCCTGTAAACTCAGACGGTTCTACGCAAGAGTGAACTAGACGAACCACACCAGCTTCTAGCCATCGGTGCCGTAATTGCTCTAACTCCGACTCAAAGACATCGAAGTTGATATGGACGTGGGTATCAATCAACTGCATCAATACAGTTTTTAATCTATTTATCTAGTTTTAGTTTAATTTACAGCGGTTTTTGCTCAACTAATCACCACTTAGCGCTCCGCCAGGTGAGGCCTGGCAATCTGATCATACAGCAGGTGATTCGGTCACACTAGCGTTAAGTTGAGCCTCTATAGCTTTGAGCTTTTTGGCAAGACTTGCTTTTTTCCGAGCGCCATTATTGCGATGGAGCACCTTACGCTTGACAGCCTTGTCAATTTTGCTGTATGCTTCTGACATTCGACGTTTGACTTCTTCCAAGGCTTCCGGACTTGGTTGGCGTTCGTACTCTTCTAAGGCAGCACAATAGTTCTTGGTCAGCGTTTTCACCGCTGATTTGTAGGCTTTGTTCCGAATTCGGTTCCGTTCGGCGATTTTTATGCGTTTGAGGGCAGAATTGTTATTAGCCACAGCAGTGTTTACTTAACTTATATTTAGTTTGGGAGTTACATCCCATATAAAATGGTATGATACCAGAAATAACATCATACCATATATAATACTAAACTAGTATCAACACCCATAGCGTAACCCAAGCATCACCCTCTTTAAGCTATATTCTTAAAGTAAGTCCAGGAAACATAGACACCTTTGATCAGGATAAGTGTATAAACCTGGTCTAGGACGAGCAACACTAGCGTGATGGGCACTCCGACTCCATGCTGCGAATCATAACTGAGCAGGCTGAGGCACAAACTGAACTGCGACGTATCCGCGATCGCACGGCTTCTGACCAAATGCTGAACAAAGAGGCAACTGTAAGGGAAGTTTTACAGGCAGTGAAGCGCCAAGGAGACGTAGCGCTCCTGCACTACACTGAGGAATTTGATCAGCTGAAATTGAGTCGAGAACAACTGCGAGTCAGCGGTTCGGAACTAGATGCGGCTTACCAACAGGTCTCCAAGGAATTACTGGATGCGATTCAATTAGCCGCCAGACAAATCGAGGCATTTCATCGACAACGAGTTCCCAAATCCTGGGTGCAATTTGGTGAAGATGATGTGGTTTTAGGGAAGCGCTACACTCCTGTAGATAAGGCTGGACTATATGTTCCTGGAGGTAGGGCGTCCTATCCCAGTACTGTGTTAATGAATGCTATTCCAGCCAAGGTAGCTCAGGTTAAAAAAATTGTAATGGTCACCCCACCAAGACCTGATCAAAGCATTAATCCGGCTGTGCTTGTGGCTGCTCAGGAAGCTGGTATTGATGAGATTTACCGGGTAGGTGGTGCCCAAGCAATAGCAGCCTTAGCCTTTGGGACCGAAACCATTCCCAATGTGGATGTGATTAGCGGTCCGGGGAACATTTACGTAACCCTAGCCAAGAAACTGGTTTACGGTATTGTAGGGATTGACTCCCTGGCTGGTCCTTCTGAGGTATTAATTATTGCAGATCAGGGAGCTAATCCAGTTCATGTGGCTGTCGATCTATTGGCTCAGGCAGAACATGACCCAATGGCAGCAGCAATTCTCCTGACCACTGATGCTCAATTAGCCAAACAAGTGCAGGTGCAAGTGCAGCAGCAACTAAAAGACCATCCACGACGCCTGTTGACAGAAAAAGCGATCGCTCACTATGGTCTAATCGTTGTTGTTGATTCTTTAGAAGTGGCAGCACAACTGTCTGATGAGTTTGCTCCAGAGCACTTAGAACTAGAAATTACCCAACCTTGGGACTTACTAGACTATATCCACCACGCTGGGGCAATTTTCTTGGGTAAGTCAACCCCTGAAGCAGTAGGTGATTACTTAGCTGGACCAAATCACACCCTACCAACTTCAGGTGCTGCTCGTTATGCTTCTGCCTTAGGTGTGGAAACCTTTATGAAGCACTCCAGTTTGATTCAGTATTCCGACCGAGCCCTCCATAAAGTGGCTGGTGCTATTGAGACTCTTGCTGAAGCAGAAGGTCTACCATCTCACGCTGACTCTGTGCGCTTACGAACTCAGCTTAATGCTGGGGAGTCAAAGGGAGTAGAAAAATAATATAACAATCATCTAGTTAAAGCTATGTCAGTACTCAGGTAGTTACTGATTGCCCAGAATTTAGAATTTAGAATTTAGAATTAGTTGATTTTTCATTCTTAATTCTTAATTCTTAATTCTTCATCCTTAATTCTGTATTGTTACTGTTTAGCACGGAAAATCCCAAAAACTGAGGTGAAGCCGTGCAAAAACGTACTACTGCCTACTGGTCCAATTTCCCCGTTACAGAAGAAGCCCGCTAGCTGAATATCCTTGATGTAACGGTGGAACATTTGGGAATCAAAATTAGGTTTACCGTAAAGCCCTTCTCCTCGCCCCAGACAGGAAAACATCAAAGCACCAGCAGCTTGAGTGGTGTTAGTTTGCTTTTGATAGTCCTCAAGAAGAAGTGCCAAGTCTTCCTCTGAAGTTTGAGCATCTCTGAGGTGGAACTGAATACGTTGACCGGGTCGAATCCGATCAGCAATAGCGATCGCACCAATCCTCGGATCTACACCTAACAGATTGCGGATCAGAAAGTCTCCGGGATCCAACTGTTGTTTAAACTCATCTCGGGCAACTCCCACAAAGAGTGAATGTTGTGCCAGCTTACGGTCTGCCTCATCCATACTTTGGATTAACTCGCGCAACACCATTAATGGGGGATGGGATGCTGGCTCAGCGGTGGTGATCTTGCCTGGCTCAAGGGCTGTCAATTCCAGCAGGATATTCTGGTCTGCTTTAGTCACCTGATAGGTTTGACCGATAGGACGACAGCCTTGAGCAACAATGGTTTCTAATAGAATATTGCCGCTTAGAGCAACCCCCACAGTTCCTTCATGGTAAAGAGACTTTGCCACTTGGGTCTGGTCTTTCAGGCAAAACAAGCCATTCTTAACCATCATAGAGCTACCACTAGCCACTCCTCCTACCTTGACTGACCCTGGATAAGCATAATCCAACCCTTGGAGCAAATCATTAATTTTAGATGACGAGGGGTCAGAGAATAAAATAAACTGGGGCTGCTCTTGGGGGGAAATGCCAATCAAGTCCACCCAAGCATCAGGAGGACTATCCAAATCTGGCAAGGCATCTCCAGAGATATGAAAGCTCTGGACACTAACATCAGGCAAACAGGCTAGGCTGAGGCTTAGGGCTGGTACTCCCTCAACTTCCACAGGTAACCCATTGGTGTTCATCCCAATGATGCCACTCCCACCACAACCAATCAGCACGGGTAAAGACAATCGTTCCTGGAGCAGGGGGATGAGGCGAGGATACTCACTGGCATAGGCAGATGAGATGAACACCAGACCCAAATCTGCTTTTGAAGGCAAGGACTTTTCAAGGCAGTCTGCCACTTCGGCCACTGCCGCTTCTAATGATGCACGGGTTGATAGAGCATTTGCCCACTTGATCACATTAGCCATCTATTCTACCTATTTCACTCCCGATACCATTCCCTATTGAGGGGATTGGCCACTCCTCAAGGTTTTATGATAACGGTGAATTACCACAGACTTCCACTAAGCCTTACCTGATAATGACCAGAGGATTTGTTGTGGGACACTAAAATTAATATAACGTAATCTAAGTTAGTGTTTATCCAAAGAAGCGCGTTAGCGCGGTTAGAAACTGTTTTTCTTAAGGCGCGCGGCTCCTTAAGAAATCTCCCTAGATCTGCCTAACTATCAATCGTTGCCATATTAGCCATCCCCTCTACTGCAATTTAAGGGTAACAATTCCTAATATAGAGGGATAAATCAGACAGGATCCCTTAAATTCGCAGTTCCTCTAACTCGAAGTCCTTCCTCAAGTCAGCCATGGTAAGAAGGGTAATGGCTAAAGGTGACTTCCACCCCAACCACCCTATTAAGTTAGCCCGGTGCGCTTGACCCATTAAGAATTAAATTCCCATGATTGTCGCACCGCTATGTCAAGATCTGTCGATTAAAAGGGGAATGGGTTAAGAGTTATATAAGTGGTGTAAGCGATTAGGGGGTAAGGGAAAATTGGGAGAACCTTAAAAAATAAAGAACAAATTTGTGTTATAGCATGTCTTTTGCTTTAACCTAAGAAATTAGAGTAGCTAATTGTAGCGCTCTTAGTTAATTCCCTGGTAATTTCTGGTTAATCCAGAATTTCCTAGCTAAGATGCAGGTAATGGACATTAGTCCGCTGGTTGTAATGGTCACGACACCTACGAATCACCGCCAGTTCGTAGCCCTGTCCCTAGTAGTTAATGTCCCTAGTAGTTAAGGTGAGGGAAACATGTGCTGCTAGCCCAACCACCCTTTACAACATTGTCTTGATGCAGTCGCTCATGGGGGAAACCCCCGCAGGTCGGCGCTGCATCGCTGCCGTTCCCGGAAGCGGGACGAAGTCCGGCAAACCTTACCCCTGATAGGAGTTGCACAAAACCTAAGCAACTAAGTCGGCTTGTCAACGAAATTACTAGTTATTAAGCCTCCTATCGTTAACAATTTTGCTAAGCGCGGTTGGTGACTACTACCCATCCTATCAGCAAAATAAAAATAGACATAATCAAGTTATAAAAGCGAAAGACAGATGAGCGAATTACAAGAGAAAATAGACCAAGAGCGTGAACAAGCTAGAGCCGTTTGTGATACTGAAGGGGCGTCTTCAGCAGAATGTGCAGTAGCTTGGGATAACGTAGAAGAACTACAAGCAGAGGCTTCCCATCAGCGGCAAAATACCGAGCCCAAAAACTCCCTTGAGCAGTACTGTGATGATAATCCTGACGCAGCTGAGTGCCGGGTATATGACGACTAGACTCTAGGATTGTTCTGCCAAATACTCTGCATAAGGGTAGCAGGAGGGAATCCCCCGGTGCGCTTTTCGTTGGCGAATTTAATTCGCCACGGGTGTCACCGCTATTATGGTTTCCTCCTGCTACCCTTTTTGGTGGCGTTACTGGCCTGATGCTTTCCTTGGCTTTGTTTCTAGATTTCCAGTATGGGCATTGGTGAAATAACATAGATCAAGGTCATTTCGGCAACAAGCAATGCAAGATGAAATTATTCAATTACTGGTTTGGATGGACTACCGTTTGGCAGTTCTGTTCACAGTATTTATCCCCTTGATGCTGCTAATTTGGGCATTTTTCCAGAAAGCAGATGCGATGGTACGGCTGTTGATTATCTATTGGCGTGTTTCCAGTCTCCTAGCGATTACAGTTTACTTGTTGATTGTCGGTTGGCCGATTGCTTATGTGTCTGCTTTGAGCTCCCGTATTCTAATCCCGATCTCCCTGTGGTTTTGGATTGACTTGAATGAGGAGATTGATGATAGACCAGCTACTCCCTTGAAGCTAGCACTGACATCTTGGCGTTGGGCAATGACTATTTACTGTACTCTGGGGACAATTGCCAGTATTCCATTTCTACGTTGTGCCTTTGTCCCAGGAGCAATCACATCTGGATTTTGTCAGGTGTTGAGGCAGCCGCCTTTGTTATTCAAACAGTATTTCCATGCTGGTTATACCCCTGGATTTTTGGGTTTTATGGGAATGGTGGGATTATTCTTTTATGTCCTTTACTTAAGCTATTTCGTTCTGTTTCGACTCGGCAAACAAGGACGATCAGCTATTGAACCATGAAATGGGTTATGGCTTTGGATTTTGTAGGGCAGTAGCATCTTCTTTGAGACTCCCCACGGCGCTTATGCCGGGGGAGTCTTGGTTCAAAGGAGGTAAGCCTATGGGCGCTCGCGCACGCTGCGCGAACAGCACTCAGGGGTCAGCCGTCAGCCGTCAGCCATTCCCGTAGCGTGCCGGTAGCGCATAGCCTGATAGCTGAATACTTACCAAAATAAAGATTGATTAACGGATTCGGAATTCTACTTAACCTACAGGTAAATCGCGCTAATCAGATTTTATGGTCACCACCAGTACGATAAAGCTAAACCGTTTATCATATCCTGCTAATAGGCAACGCCACAACTAAAAACTAACAACTGACAACTCACAGATGATGGATTCCATTGGTAGGCGTCTAGAACAATACACCATCAAACGCCCAAAAGAAGTATTGATCGTTACCGCACAGATCGCTGGTGAACAGGATCAAATTGCTATTTTTAAAGGTTTTTCCAGTTCTTTAATGCGCCCGACATCCTTTGACCCAGATGTAGCGGTCTTACCACCACAGGCAAAGATCATTAGCATAGATCGAGTGGCTGCTCCCTATAATCCACAGTCTCCTCGTTATCTTCACCAAGGACTGAGTTTGGAAACTATGGAAAAGTTGTTGGAGAATGCTGGTGTTTAATTCAGGATCATTGCCAGGTGGTGGCTGCTAAGTTCCAAGGGAAGAAGGTAAATTTTGGTAAAGTTTTGCCCGAAGGCCCTTGGGAGCTAAGTGTATTTGGATTTAGTTAGTTAATTTTGATAAAGTCTTGCCAGAAGCCTAACAGGGGTAAATCTAGTTTGATCTAGTTAGTCAATGGTTGAGTAAATCTTTGATAAACTCTGGCCAAAGCGCTCACAGGGCTATATGTACTTGGATCATAATCTGAATGTACTTGGATCATAATCTGATCACAAGCATGTATGGGATCACAACTATGGGTTGGATGTATTGATGAATATCTACCAAAGCAAAATAAAGTGTTATTCTCCACAGTGAGTGTGTAATGTGAGGAAATTGAAATTATGGTTACATCCCCTGTCCGTATCCAGGGATGGAATAGTGCTGAGTTCTCATCCAAGAATCAGCCAATGAACTGCCCCAATGTCAGGTTACCTTGGCAACCCCTAACTCTACCGACAACCCCATTATTCGGTACCGATGGCATTCGGGGACGAGCAGGAACATTGCTCAGTGAAGATTTGGCTTTACAAGTGGGTTTCTGGGCTGGTCTGGTGTTACAGGAATACTCAGCTGTACCAGGACCGGTGATTTTGGGGCAGGATTCGCGCAACTCTAGTGATATGTTGGCAACAGCCTTAGCTAAGGGGCTGACTACAGCAGGTCTAGAGGTTTGGCACCTGGGATTATGTCCCACTCCCGGTGTTGCCTACCTGTGCAGTGCTACAAGTGCCATCGGGGGTGTGATGATTTCCGCTAGTCATAATCCTCCAGAAGACAATGGGATTAAGTTTTTTAGCGGGAAAGGCACTAAGCTATCTCAGGAGCTGCAAAAGCATATAGAAGCTGGATTGAGGGGTTTTACTGATCAGGGTGTAGTGAGTAAAACCCAAGGGAAGTATCACTATCGCCCAGGGTTGGTCACCGATTATGCCGCAGCACTTCATTGTCCTCTGAAAGGAGTGACGAATTTACAAGGGATGAAGATTGTGCTGGATTTGGCTTGGGGGGCAGCAGTGCGACTCTCAGGACAAGTATTTGAGCAGTTGGGGGCACAAGTCATTTGCTTACATGACCAGGCAGATGGCGATCGCATTAATGTCAATTGTGGCTCGACTCACCTCGAACCCCTCAAAGCTGCGGTAAAAGAATACCAAGCAGATCTTGGGTTTGCGTTTGATGGTGATGCAGACCGATTGATGGCAGTAGATGCCCACGGTCGGGAGATCAATGGAGATTATATCCTCTATTTTTGGGGTCAAACCTTACGTGCTGCCCAAAAGCTACCAGAAGACCTAATGGTCGCAACGGTAATGGCAAATTTAGGATTTGAACGAGCCTGGAAGCAGTTGGGGGGTAAATTCCTACGGACAGCGGTCGGAGATCAGCATGTCCAAGCTAAAATGCTCCAAACTGGAGCTATGCTAGGGGGTGAGCAATCGGGACATATCATCTGTCACCATTATGGTCTGACTGGGGATGGCATGTTAACTGCTTTACATATAGCTTCTTTGGTGCATGAATCTGGGATGACCTTAGGGCAGTTAGTAGACCAAAGTTTCCAGACTTATCCCCAACTGCTGCGTAATGTCAGGGTAGAAGACCGAGAACGCCGACGTGGATGGCAAGAGTGTGAGGCGATCACGAATGCGATCGCAAAAGGGGAAGCAGCCATGGGAGACCAAGGTCGAATTCTGGTTCGTGCTTCTGGTACTGAACCC
>NZ_JAAHHZ010000018.1:0-36107 GCF_010672005.1 Moorena sp. SIO4A5
CTAGAAAGACGAGTGGCAGGTTTAACTCCAATTACTGCATGACCACTCCTCCCTCAGGCAACAATAAATTGCACCTTGACCGTTTTGTACGGGTTCATCCCGATTAATTACGGTTTAAGAGTATCTCGAACTTCCCCTAGCCATAGGGAAAGTAAATCCTTATCCTGGAAACAGCAAGTGCTCAATTAAGGGCTGAGGGCAAAAAGCAAGACATGGGACGTATATTTATTTCAGCAGGTCACGGTGGCATGGAACGTGGTGGTCTTGACCCAGGGGCGATTGCCGGTGGGACAACGGAAGCCGAAGAAATGATTGGGCTGCGAGATATGGTGGTGCCAGAATTGCGATCGCGTCGGTATGAAGTATTATCTGTTCCTGATGAATTGAGTTTAAAGCAGACAATTCAATGGATTAATGACCGTGCTGGTTTTGGTGATGTAGCGCTAGAGATTCATGCTGATGCCTTTTCCAATCCTAACATCCGAGGTGCCTCTGCTTTTTACATTTTCAATAACACTGAGCGCAAGAAGCATGGTGAACTAATGCTGCGCTATTTGATCACACGCCTTCCTGAACTGCCCAATCGAGGAGCAAAACCCGATACGGAATCAGGTGTTGGGCGTCTTGCCTTTTGCCGTGATGTTATCCTGCCCTCCCTACTGCTCGAAGTTGGCTTTCTGACTAATCCCCAAGACCGTGCTCTGCTCCAGAATCGACGTCGTGACATGGCCAGAGGCATAGCTGATGGACTTGCCCAATGGAGTAGTTTGATATCTGGTGAACAGCCACCCGATCAACTCAATCCCGTTTATCCCATCATTGATATTAAAATCAATAATCAGACTTACGATGATCGAGGTGTTCTAATCAATAGCAATTCTTACATTCCCATTGACCTAGCCGATCGCCTAGGAGTGGATTTGACCACCGCCGACAATGTCCGTCGTGTGCAATATCGGGGAGTCGTTTATGTTAAGGCCATTGAACTAAGAGAATATAACATCTTTGTCGGTTGGGATGCTCCTACCCGCACTGTGATTTTGCGCTCAATTTCCCAGAAAATCTGTCCAGGTCTGATTGACCGGATCATGGGTCATGGTAGCACCTCCGAAGTCCAGTTACAGATATTTCTTAAAAACAATAATCAGAACGCCCTGACTGAGTTTCCTGACCTAGCTAGGCTCTATCGAGAAGAAGCCTCGGTAGAGGGAGTCAACTATGACATTGCCTTTGCCCAAGCTTGTGTAGAAACTAACTTCCTACGCTTTAGCGATCGCCTTAGACCTGAGCAAAATAATTTTGGTGGTTTGGGAGCAGTGACTAGTGAGGAAGAAGCGACTTTTCCTAGCGCTAGAATTGGAGTACGTGCCCATATCCAACATTTGAAAGCCTACGCCAGTCAGGAACCCCTAGTCCAACCCTTGGTCGATCCCCGGTTTCGCTTCGTTACCCGAGGGATTGCTCCCTTAGTTGAACAGCTCAGTGGCCGCTGGTCAGCTGACTTAGATTATGGCAAGCGAATTATCGCCGTTGTCAGGCGTTTATATGAAGCATCTAACTTGCTTTGATCCCGATTCCCGATTCCCGATTCCCGATTCCCGATTCCCGATTCCCGATTCCACCTCAAGCAGCCCTCTAACTCAGCGCTGCAAGCGCACTACGCATTTAGATGTTTGACATTCCTAAACTCCAAAACTTAGTCATAGTTTACTTCTGACTTCTGACTTCTGACTTCTGACTTCTGACTTCTGACTTGCGCTATAACTACTAAGCTGTCTTGAAAAACCGGATAATTTCTCGGACATTATCCAGAAATTGACTATCTGTAGTTAATTGTGCGATCGCATTTTCAGAATCCCGAGCTAAACGTTGGTGTTCCGCATTGTTATTAGCTTCCAGTTGTGCCATTGATGCTTCAAGTTGGGCTAAGCCTTTGCGAGTCTCTTCCCAGTAACGCTGATGGGTTGCCACCCAAGAGTAAGGTTCTTCTGGGTCTAGTTTCTCTTCTAGACCTTTGACAGTTCTTTCGAGAGCTTCAAAACGATTCTGTAGTTCCATTACATCTCGGCGAGGATACTTAAACTCTTGCCGGATCATCCTTAACCGGGCTGCTAAATACTGGTAAAAACGTACCGCTGGACGCAAAGCAGTTAAAAGCAAAGCTGCTCCCGAACTGACGTAGCCTACAGCACTAATCCCAGTGGCAGCAAGGATGTACAGACCCACAGCAGATAACAGGTGAAGGGCGATTGCTACGGTTAGCGATCGCTTAGCTATCATTTCCACATAGTTTAATTGCTTCGGGTCAACCGCAATCTCATTTGCCCTGGAAGCCGACCCCTCTGCTAAAACTTCCCTAGCTTCCAAGTGGACATTCCACGGAACTGTCACAATCACCAACAGCCACCAAAAGCTAGCCACACCAATTATCCAATCTAGGAAATGACCAGTACTAATGTGCAACCATTGCAACAGCCCAAACACCAATAGAGTTAGAATTCCTAACCCAGTCCCTACACCAGCAATATTAAATAACATCCTAGCGACCTCCGACGGATTTTCAGCCTTGATCCCATCATGCTTAGAGATAACCCTCAGGCTCGAAAACCTTGTGATAGTTTCGCTAGCTTCACACTGATATTAGGTAAGTATTCAGCTATCAGCCGTCAGCTGTCAGCTAATCAACGGTCGGTAGTTGCTAGTGGTGCTTTAGGGACGGACTCACCCTCATTTTCTCGGTAGCCAGTGTTGGGACAGTCCGCTCCGAAAATTGTCACGGGCAAGATGCCCATTCCACAACAAGATGCCCATTCCACCCACCAGGTCAAACAGCTTTTAGGAGATGCACCCTGCTCCTTTTACTCATCCGACCCCGTGCAGTTAAAGCCCCTGATAGCACCTGAAGTAGCACCATCTGTAGCCCATGAGCTGATACGCGACACGCTGATAGCTGATAGCTTATGTGTCCTTAGCTACTTTTGCTCAAATTTTATTAATCAAAATTAAAACTTAAACCATTAGAACCAGAAACATTTAATCTGAAAGTTAATCATTATAGCTTGAAGCAGTCGTCTTAAAATTGACAAATCCTAAAAGCCTAGTACAGATGCTGAAAAACAGAGGTAAGTAGCATGAAGAGTTCTTTAAAACAAAAATTACCACAAAAACTAGCCACCTTCGCCACCGTTGCCCTAGCCACTGCCTTCTCAGCAATCAGTCTTGGCAACCAAACCTCCGCCGCTACCTTTGAGCAAAAACAAGTTGAACAAGGCAAGTTTATTGCTGTAGCTCAACCCTTTGGCGCAAATTCCCATCAATTGCTGATCATAGAGCAAAAATCCAACAAGCGAGCCTGTTGGAGCGAGAGTGGTACTAACCCAGTGATCGTAGACCCACTGCTGTTGAACTTTGACTTTACTGGCATTTGCGGACGCAGTACTGATAGCAATGGCTATTCCATGCGCATGGCGGGTGAAGACTTAGGACTTGATTACATCCTTAGCATTGTTGAGCGTAATGGTGAACTGTTGCTAGTGGGTAAGCACCGCCTTGATCGTAAAGCTCCTGAAGTAATCATCGGTAGAACTGGTGGTATTCGCCAGGGCTTTATGAAAATTTTTCTGCAGCCCGGTTGGGAATTTGCCAAGAGAATGTTCAATGGCAGAGAGCTAGGTCACGTCTACCTTGCTACTAACACACCCCTAGGTAACACAGGAAGTACTGATCCATCCAAGCTTCCTCCACTTCCGCCACGAGAAACCTCTAAATTTCGGGATATTGCTACTGATGTCTATGCCTCAGAAATTGAAAAAGCCGTAGCAATGGGATTTATTGCTGGATTTCAGGACAATACCTTCAGACCCCAAGGGTTTCTCACCAGAGAACAACTCGTGTCTATGGTCATTGAAGGCTTAGGTAAACTGCCAGGTGCTAATATTACTGTCCCCACTCAAGCATCAGGAAGGCCCTATCAAGATGTTGAGGCTGGGCGCTGGAGTGCTGCCAAAATTCAATGGGCGAGGGACAATAATATTGTTAGTGGCTATCCTGATGGCACCTTTCGACCAAATAAGTCCGTAACTCGTGCCGAATTGATGGCAGTACAAAAAAAAGCTGCTGAATTTGCCAAAAACCTCCAAGGTCAGCCAGGGGTACTCGTTTCTAATGGGTCAGTCACACAATTTTCCGACACCGAAGGTCACTGGGCTGTCGCTCTGATTTCTGAAATGTCTGCCTACTGCCAAGTTGCATCTCCCCTAAACGAAAGGGGTAACGCTTTCTTCCCCAATTCTGAAGCACGCCGGAACTATGCCGCTGCTGCTACTCTGCGCATGCTCAACTGTGTCCAGCAGCCCATTACTCAGAAGTAGCACATTATCCTTTAAGAAGGCCACAAGAAACGTCTGTTGATCAGACCTCAAGTAAACAACGTAAGCTATCAGCTGATAGCACCTCAAGTAGCGTGTGCATAGCACATTAGCTGATAGCTTACATCACCCCATTATATCAATTCCGGTAGCCTGGGATTGATCACAAACCCGATTGAATACTGCCGCAAAGTCTCTATTTTATTCCTCCCTTCCTGAACTCTGCCTCTTGGCCGTTTTCCTTCTCTTCTATCCAACATATAAAGATGTAAACGAGAGCTCTATAGCAGAAGTCAGAAGTCAGAAGTCAGAAGTCAGAAGTCAAACTCTTGCGCTTACTTAGGTTTGAGACTTTTGTCATGTCCGCGCCTGCCCTGGCGACTGCTATAAAAGTGAAGACTTTAATAAATCCGTAAAAAAAACTGTAAAGATTTGATTAAGCAAGGAGTTTTATAGTGACATGGAATCATAATTATGTCATCTATAGTAATGTAATTTTTTTTTTAGACAATTTAGATAATTCTTATGAAGTCTAGTTTTAGCTATTGTCCAATAAGAAGCATGAGAAATTTCTTAATTTATTTAATTGAAAGTGAATAAGATTTCGATTACCCAAAGTTTCAGATCCAATCTAGTAATTGGGATTTAGCAATTCCTGTAGTAATTGTGATAATTTTTGGATCCAGATCTGCTGTTCCCTACTCCCTACTCCCTTTGCTATAGAGCATAAACTCCAATACTAATTTTCCATAACACCAAAAACTACTCGGATCTCTTTCCTACTGTTCCCTATTCCCTGTTCCCTATTCCCTAAAAAGGAGAGGATAATAGTAATTATGCCAACATTTGAGGCAGAAGACACAACTAGGCTGAGTTTAGAAAACTACATAGTTTTTGATAGTGACATTGCTTCCGGTGGTCAAGCTATCGAGATTCCCAAAACCAATACTACTGAACAAGGATTCATTCGTTTAACCTGGACAGAAGATGACGGTCCTGCTGGTAACTATAATTTTAAGATTGCCTATTTTGATGAATCAGATGGCCGATCTACCCTGACACTTCGTGTCAACGATATCCCGATTAGTAGATATATTTTCAATAAAAACCCAGGAGAACAGGACAATCCACCCATAGACACACCCAATTCTGGTAATTATATCGGCTTGACTGGTTCTATATTTGATGGTTTATCCAATCCTAATCCTGTCTTTAAAGACGTAGAACTGGCTCCAGGGGATCAGATTGAAATCTCTGCCGTGGCAGATAGTTTGGGGAATCAAACCTATGAACTAGCACGAATAGACGTTATTGAAATAACACCAGCACTGGAAGCTGGCCCAGTTATTACTTTTCCTGAACTTACCATTACCCCTACTGATGGCACATTAGCCGAAACTGTGCCAAAAAGTGGTGGTATCACCATCACCCGTACCGGAGACATTAGTCAAAGCCTAGAGGTAACTTACACGGTCAGTGGCACCGCTAGCTCCTCAGATTACAAGCCCATCCTAACCGGTACCGTTACTATTCCAGAAGGTCAGGAGTCAGTAGATCTCAAGCTCACCCCAATCGCCGATGGAATAGTAGAAGGGGAAGAAACTGTAATTATTACCCTTGAGAATAGTCCCGACTATCAATTAGGTGAGACTCCCAGTGCCACTTTCACCATTACCGACAATGACCAATCCACCATCACCGAGAGTGTGACTATTTTCTGGCGTAATGACGAGACCGGAGTCAATGGTGCTTGGTTGATGGATGGTCTCGACTTAGCTCAAGCCGTAACAATTCATTCACCAACAGAACCAGCCGACAGTCCCTGGCAAATGCAGGGTGCAGGGGATTTCAACAGTGATCAACAACAGGATCTTCTCTGGCGTAATAGCTCTACTGGTGAAACTGGCATCTGGTTGATGGCAGGATCGGTGTTTCAGAATGCAGTGTCCATAACCCCAACTCTAGGCTTAGACTGGGAGATTCGTGGCACGGAAGATTTCAACAGTGATCAACAACAGGATATTCTCTGGCGCAATACTTCCACTGGGGAAAATAAAGTCTGGCTAATGAATGGCACCAATGTCGCTCAGGAGGTGTCCATTCCATCGGAACCAGTCACTAGTATTTGGGAAATGAGGGCAGCGGGAGACTTGGATGGAGATGGTGATGGGGATATTATCTGGCGCAATACTCAAGACCAAACTATTTACTATTGGAGGATGGAAGGGACTCAGTACATTGAATCAGTGTTGATTGACTCACCAATAAGTATTGGTCAGGAGGTAATCCATGGTACCCTCGACATCGATGACAATGGTTTCGATGATATCCTCTGGCGCAATCTCGACGATGGACAAAATAGTGTCTGGCTGATGAATGCTAATGGGTTCGATCGCCTGGAGAGGCTTGAGCCAGTAACTGATCCGAGTTGGCAAAGTTATGTTTAAATACGTAATTTCAATTACCTAAGTATTTAGCCAAGGGCAATCAGCTAAAGCCCTTGGCGCGTTAGCTGATTGCTTACATGTAGAGACGTTATATAGCGTTTACACATGAGATGTAAACCTGTATGGTCTTTTTTTATTGGAGAATAAAACTCCGGATCTGTTTCCCCTCTTACCTTTTGCCTCTTGCCTCTTGCCTCTTGGCCTTTGGGAGTATGTTCACAACTCAAATATAAACTATATAGCTATCAATTTTAAATATTTATAAAAGTTCAAGATTTATAAAATAATCATTTTTGCTTAGGACTTACCCAAAACTGGACTCGAAACCCTATCACTCTAAGGGCTATCACTCCAAAGGCCATAAGTAGTAGGTTACCTTATTAAGGCACCTTACCAGTATAATTACTGCCTAATCCATGTTTATAATAAAACCTATGGTTCGATTATAAACATGGATTAGTTTTCGATGAAAGATAAACTCAATATTTTTATATTAGTTATTTTCTGGATAGTTATATGTATGTTGTGATCTCTAGCATTTTTCAATTAGGTGAGGTACATAATTTTTGGATTTTAGGGAACAGGGAACAGCGGCTCTGGGAATAGGGAATAGGGAATAGGGAATAGGGAATAGGGAATAGGGAATAGGGAATAGGGAATAGGGAATAGGGAATAGGGAATAGGGAATAGGGAATAGGGAATAGGGAATAGGGAATAGGGAATAGGGAACAGGGAACAGCGGCTCTGGGAATAGGTAATAGGGAATAGGGAATAGGTAAAAAACTCTGTACCTCATGACTATGATAAAAGCTATAAAAAAAATCAGAATAGTTATATTAAAGTATATATAAAGTCGATTTTCGGTATTGTTTATACCCGTAGAATTATAGGAATTGGTATAATGGTGTTTACAAATTCAAGGGACGAAAGAATGCAGCGAGGTAGCGCGGTTTTGGAGAGCCAGTTGCTGATCTGAATCCCCATCTCCCCATCTCCCCATCTCCCCATCTCCCCATCTCCCCATCTCCCCATCTCCCCATCTCCCCATCTCCCCACACCTCCCTATCCCCACACTTCCCACACCTCCCACACTTCCCACACCTCCCACACCTCCCTCTCTTTCCCTGATCAGAAGTTCCCTATTCCCTGTTTCCTATTCTCTACCTGCAGCGCGATCGCATTAATTATTCTCTAGTCAGAGAAAATATTGACCAATTTTCATATCCGTAACAATAGGATAAAGTTTTGATAAAATTACTACATTCCATGGTGACATAGTACCCAATTTATGTCATCAATGAATAAAGGATTGTTTGACCGCAAAAACTCAAGCTCTTGGGGGAAGACTATAGTATAGTTCTGAGACTATGTCAGCAAAAGAATTTTGGTGGAGCATCTACGTCATTTAGATAGGTTTTGAAAAACGAAAAATCAAAACCCTGTAACTAATACAGCGGCAGATTGATCAGATTTTTCATTAGCTGTAATAATCGGTGCTTTTGTGAAGGTTTAGCATAGTAGTCTATTCTTGCCCATGACTCTGTAAAGGGTATCGGGATCATGGGGATTGAGTGGATATCAACTTGCTAGCGTATTACTTGCTGCCCAAAATTACCAACTAAAATTACCATAGCTTTAAACACAGATAAAGGTTGGAGACTACAAGACTATGACGAGAATTGAAGCCGAAAATTTTTCTAATATAACTAACTTTGTAACTACTGCTAATCCTGATGCCTCCGGGGGCGCACTAATCAGTCTATTTGATCCTGTTACTAATACTGCTTTCCCCCCTGGTACTGCTAGCACAAGCTTTAATCAGCCCACTGGTAGCTATGAAGTAATCATTGGCATCTTTGACGAAATAGATGGAGAAAGCACCGTCGATGTCAGGATTGGCAGTACCGTCTTTCCCACAATCACTCTTAATAATCCTTCCTCTACTGCTAGCGGTATCCCCNGCTAGAATAATATCCGTCTTGAGGGTATCCAGATCCTCCTGGTATTCCTCCAGAAACTGCTGGGGAGAGTTAGCGTATGCGATCGCTTGTTCTACTGCCTCCACCCGTTGCTCTAAGGCCAAAACACCGTCAGCAGAGAGGGTAATGGCAATTCTGTCCAATAAATGTTCTCGTAATGGTCCCTCGTCGGGATTGTAAGTGGCAATTAAAATTGGTTTGCAGGGATGTTGGAAACTAATGCCCTCTCGCTCAATTAGGTTGCGCCCTTCGGTTAAAACACTCAGTAGCTGGTTAGCAATTTGGTCATCAAGCAGGTTAATGTCATCGACATACAACACACCCCGATGAGCTTGGGCAAGTAATCCTGGTTGAAAGACAGGTTCCCCTTGTTTGACAGATTGTTCCACATCCACCGAACCCAGGAGTCGGTCTTCGGTCACTCCTAGAGGAATTTGGACGAAGGGAGCTGGGATGATTTCGGTATCTGAAGAACCGTCAACCTGTAACTGTTCCTGTAACTGTTCCTGTAACTGTTCCTGTAATGCTTCCTCTGGAGTACAGTTACTCAAGGAACCCTTAACCACTTCAATCGGAGGGAGCAAGGTATGGATTGCCCGTGCCATCACTGATTTAGCTGTGCCACGGCGTCCTGCGATCGCAACGCCTCCTAATCCAGGGTCAATGGCGGCGAGGAGGAGGGCGAGTTTAATGGCTTCTTGACCCACCACGGCGGTGAGGGGAAAGCTAGGGTTGGCAGGTTTTGTGGTCAGTGCGGGCATAGAGCAACTATTGTCAAACTTCCCTGAGTCAAATCATAGTAGTATAATAGTACTCTTTTACGACTCCTTATGGTTTATTTAGCTCCATGGGAAATTCTTGAGGGGGACTTTCCAATACTAAATTGATCTAGGAATCTAGGTCTGACCACAGTTATTGTAAAGACTTGTGATCCTCGGGTAATTCTAAAACCACCCGATAGGCCGTCGAATCGTATGATGATTTGTTCATGGTACCCGCTGTTGCCGCAAAAAGTATCCGGAACGTGCGCCAGATTTGTTCATTTGACTTGTCGATAATATCTGCTTTTTTTTCCATCCAGCGCTCATACATACCCTTAGCCCAAAGATAATAGTTGCGACGGTCGTTATAGATGGCTTGGATCTCAAATGGTGATTCTTTAACAGCATCGATAAATTCCGGCATATACACCATCCGAAAGGTTCCTGGCCAGATATACTTGGTAATAAAACTGTGCGTGCCAAATGACTCTTTGTGTGAGGCAAAGTCGAGATATACTCGTCCGCCAGGTTTAAGGTAGTTCAAGAGACGCTCCATTACTCGAGGATAATCTGACAAATCTTCGATTACCCCCATCATTACTATGCCATCATATTTCTGGCTGGGTTGGAAAGAGAAAAAGTCTTGATACTTGACCTCTGCATCAAAGTTATTTTTTTCAATTAAATCTTCTACATACTGTTTTTGGTGGTTGGATAAGGTAATTCCAGTCACACGGATATTTCGGCGTGCGGCAAAACGCACGAAACCGCCCCAGCCAGAGCCAATATCCAGTACCGAATCATTCGGTTTGAGATTAAGAGATTGAAAGGCAAAGTCTAACTTGCGTTCAGCTCCAACCTCTAGGCTATCCTCATCTTTCTCATATATCCCAGGAGTATAAGTATTGTAATCGGTATCCATAGCGAACAATTGGATATTATGGGAGTCATAATGCTTCGAGATCCAATCTGGATTGCATTTTTCCCGCCCAAGTAAGATGGGCTTGAGTCGCCGACCTATCTTTAGCAAAATATGCTGATCGGATAACAGCTGCTGGAAGGACATGGCCTTGATTAAGTCCCCTTCGAAATCAATATCACCCTTGATGTAAGCTTCCACTATCAGTAATTGGTCTAAAGACATTAGAGCTTTTCGACCAGCTGGATTTTTGATGTATATATCCAAGATCGGTTTCTCTTCTCCAATAGTGGTGAGTGACCCATCTTCCAAATGAATTACAAAGCTAATTGGTAGTTTGCCACCTTTGGATAAGGAGGAGACGAAGTTCCTTACAAACGGGTTTTCAATCATGGGTAACGTCAGATGCTATTGCTTTTCCTGCAATTACCTTACCCCACTAGCTGTCAGCTATCATGCTTAAAATAAATCTCGTTCGCGCAATTGTCAATCTACAATATTCTCAGGCATTGTCAGGTATTTCCAACTGGAAGAATGCCGATTAACCCGTGTCCAGGAGTTATGGTGATGAATCCCAAGGCTATTTTAGGACTGCTTAAGGAAACATTTAAAGAATGGAAGGACGATAACGCATCTAGACTAGCAGCAGCATTATCCTATTACATGATTTTTTCCCTAGCGCCAGTGTTAATAATTGCGATCGCAATTGTGGGGTCTATTTTTGGGGAAGAGGCGGCTAAGGGCGAGATTGTAGGGCAAATCCAAGGATTGGTTGGGGAACAAGGGGCACAGTTTATTCAGACAGCCATTACTAATGCCCATCGGCCTGATGCTAGTGGGGGGTTGGCTTCCTTGATTAGTATTGTGGTGCTGTTGTTCGGTGCATCTGGGGTATTTGGCGAAGTCCAAGATGCCTTGAATACGATTTGGGATGTGAAGCTGAAACCGGGACGAGGCATCTGGGGTATTTTGAAAAAACGGACTCTTTCGTTTATAACAGTGCTGGGTGTGGGAATTTTTCTGCTATTGTCCGCTGTGCTCAGTACTGCCTTATCTGCTTTGGAGTCTTATGAGAGCGAATTCCTCAAGGAACTGGGTTTACTCTGGCTCTACCAACTTAACTTTGTCTGGACAATTCTGGACTTGCTGGTGTCCTTTGGTATCCTTAGCCTGATGTTTGCTCTGGTTTACAAGTACTTGCCAGATGTGAAAATTGCCTGGAAGGATGTCTGGGTTGGAGCAATTATCACTACCTTACTGTTTAACTTGGGTAAATGGCTATTGTCATGGTATCTCGGCAGAAGCAGTTTTTCCTCAAGTTACGGTGCTGCTGGCTCACTGGTGGTTTTATTGGCTTGGGTATACTATTCCTCTCAAATTATCTTTTTAGGAGCTGAATTTACCCAAGTTTACGCTAAAATATTTGGTTCAAAAATCGTTCCCGATGACCATGCTACCCCTCTCCCAGCAGTAGGCCAGTTCCCTAGTGTTGAGGAAAGGGATAACCCAAGATCGTAAGAACAGGGAACAGGGAACAGGGAATAGGGAATAGGGAATAGGGAATAGGGAATAGGGAATAGGGAATAGGTAAAAACTCCTATGTACCTCATTAAACTAAAAACCGCTTTAATTAATTACGATTAATTAATCGTAATTAATATCTTAATTAATATTTAACAAATAATATAGGTCAGATTGTGCTAAACTACCTGAAGTTCCATCGGTTCTGGTGAAGAACACTCACCAGAGGTAACGGGGAAAGTCCGGTGCAAGTCCGGCGCTGTCCCGCAGCTGTGATGAGGTCTGTGACCTCTAAGTCAGAATGCCCGCCAATGGTTTCAGTTGTTAAATCCGTCTGCGAGGTACAGATGATGTCTGATGTAGCATTTCCAAAATTAGTGAGTAGGCAACCACAGTTACTAGTAACGTTTGTGATGCTCTTTTTGAAAACTAGTGGTTGAGTAAAAAGTATTTAATAGGTTTGATCTGTAAGTTTGATAGTAAGCTATAAGCTATAAGCTATAAGCTTAAGCGCTACGCGCACGCTACGCGAACAGCTATAAGCTATCAGCTATCAGCTCAGTTTAAATGTGCTACAAGACTACTTTATCTTTTTTCAAGATAGTCTTAGAAAGCCTAGTCTGTCAAGGTAATTAACACTAAACTGTGCCAATTTTTTGATCAGTCATTGACCAGCATTTACCAGATGTCTAAGAACAAATTTTCCGCGAACAATCGGTCTTATACCTCCCGTTATCAAAACCAGAGACTTGGCTTTAATGCTATAGCTCTGTTGGTATGGATCGGGATTTTAAGTACAGCACAACAAGCCATGGCTCACCATCCCTTTGGTGGCGAGACACCTGATAATTTCATCACAGCATTTTTGTCTGGATTAGGTCATCCCGTGATTGGTTTCGATCATCTCGCCTTTGTGATTGCTGTTGGCTTAATTGCAGCCGGATTTACCAGTGGTTTCCTGATTCCCGGTGCTTTTGTCCTCACCACCCTAGTCGGGACAGGTATTCACTTGCTGGGAATGGACTTGCCAATACCAGAGATTGCGATCGCTACTTCAGTGGTGCTCTTTGGCGGACTACTGTTGAGTGCCAAAATTCCCAATATATCCGTAGTGCTAGGGTTAGCTAGCTTAGCTGGTATTTTTCATGGCTATGCCTATGGTGAAGCAATTGTAGGTGCTGAAATGAGTCCACTATTGGCTTACCTGATTGGCTTCAGTGTGATTCAGTATGGTATTGCCATCCTAGCCCTAGGGCTGAGTAAGAGGTTGATCAAACAATGGAAAGATCAACCCTTCCCACTGATGCGAATTTTAGGCTTTGGTATCTGCTCAGTAGGAGTCGTTTTCCTATCCTCTGCAATTTTTGGATAAGAAGAATTAAGAATGTAGAATTAAGAATTAAGAATGTAGAATTTAGAATTAAGAATTGATGATAATTTATAATTCTGCTTTATGTATTCTGCTTTCAGCATTCACCATTCTTCATTTTGCCTTTCGCCTTAGAGGATATCTAAAAAGTTTTTTGATACTGAATTTTGCCCCCCTAGCCCCCCAATTATGCGGTGCGCACCGGTGGGGAAGAATCAATTTGCTGCTAAAAGTCCCCCAAGCGAGGGATTGCTCCCTTGGGAAACGGGGGCTTGGATGTAGCAAATGAGACTTCTCAGACAACCTCTTAGGTAGCTAGTCCTTTAATTCTGTGTCAAAAACCGATGAAAGCTAACCAAGTTAAACAACTTAACTTTTCCGGTGCCTACATAGATGCGAAGTACGTTGAAAATGTGGAAAATTATCCCATTAACAGTCGTACTATCACCGTTAATCCTGAAGAGACAGATGCTTACCTGAGCGAAAATAACACCAGCATTATTCCGGCTTTTTCATCTACCATCCTCAAAAATACTACTGTCCAAAAAGCCAAATCATTACTTTTGCTGGAGGGAGTAGAGAGCAACAACATCGGCAAGATTGTTTTTGAGCCTGGGTGGAATTTATTAGGTAATTTGATCCACTTCCCCAAAAATATACCGCTGTGGAAGTCTCCTCAAGATGAGGCGGGAATTCTAGAAGTCGATCCCTATTTTATGGCAAGGCAATCGAGTACACCCCATCAACAAGAAAAGTTCTCTGTTAAAGTTAACCTCTGGTATGCTCCTTCTCGTACCGATTGTGCAATCCATAACCAACATGACTTTATTGAGCTTCACACCCAAGTTTTGGGACAGGGACGAATGCAGAAGTTCAAAGAAAAAGATTTTGGGACTCTCTATGAAGATCTCTTGATGACTGAGGGATACACCCAGATCGTTCCTTTTTGTGAAGTACACGAAAACCAGCAATATACCTATCCGTGGCATCAGTATTATTCAGATACGGATTGTATCTGGATGGCGATCGAATATCACCCGATTAAACGTTCTAAATGAACCCTGAGATATTGATGTCTTACCTTCTTGACGGATATATATCCCAACCTTAAATCTACCCTAAACTGAACACCAAAGGCGAACAACAAAATAACCTTGGCCTTTGGCCACGCTACGCGAACAACCTTCAACAAAATAACCTTGGCCTTTGGCCACGCTACGCGAACAACCTTCAACAAAATAACCTTGGCCTTTGGCCACGCTACGCGAACAACCTTCAACCTTCAACCAACCAACCTTCAACCTTCAACCAACCAACCTTCAACCTTAATTTAACTCCTTAACTTACTTAAAATGGCTGCAAAAATTCCTGTTACTGTTGTTACTGGATTCCTCGGTAGTGGCAAAACTACTCTTGTGCGTCACCTGCTACAAAATAATCAGGGCAGGCGCATTGCTGTGATTGTTAATGAATTTGGTGAAGTAGGAATTGATGGAGAACTGTTGCGTTCCTGTCAGATTTGTGATGAAGACGATGACGCCAATAATAATATTTTAGAACTAGCGAATGGTTGTCTGTGTTGCACGGTTCAGGAAGAATTCTTACCGACAATCCAAGAATTGCTGAAGCGTCGTGACAAGATTGATAATATCCTGATTGAAACCTCGGGATTAGCGTTGCCTAAACCTCTAGTTCAAGCCTTTCGTTGGCCAGAAATTCGCACGGGCGCTACGGTGGATGGGGTGGTGACTGTCGTAGACTGCGATGCCTTAGCCGCTGGTACTTTAGTCAGCGATATCAATGCTTTAGAAGCCCAACGTCAGGCTGACCCAACCTTGGAACATGAAACTCCCATCGAGGAATTGTTTGAAGACCAGCTAGCTTGTGCTGATATGGTGCTGTTGACTAAAGTGGATTTAGTGGATAGTCCTACTCAAACCAAAGTAAACAATTGGTTGCAACAGCAGTTACCAAGTAGTGTGAAAGTCGTTCCTTGTCAGGAGGGAGACATTAGTCCTGATTTACTGCTAGGATTTAATGCTGGAGTGGAAGATAATTTAGAATCACGTCCTAGCCATCATGACCATGAAGAAGACCATGACCATGATGATGATATTAATTCAGTTAATTTGATTTTAGATCAGGCATTTGATCCACAGGTAATCAAGACAAAATTACGACAATTGGTGCAACAGCAAGAGATTTATCGTATTAAGGGATTTGTGAATGTTGCTAATAAACCCATGCGGATGGTGATCCAAGGAGTAGGCGATCGCATTGAGAGTTTCTTTGACCGTGCTTGGCAAGCTGATGAAAAGCGTCAGACTCGCTTGGTGTTGATTGGGCAAGGCTTGGAGCAGTTAGGAATTCAGGAGGTATTTGGGTAATAAAGGGAACAGGGAATAGGGAATCGGGAATCGGGAATCGGGAATCGGGAATCGGGAATCGGGAATAACCAATTTAGTAGAGTGGGCATCTTGCCCGCTCGGGAATGAAACAGGCAAGATGCCTGTTCCACCAAGATGGCGGAACATGAAACAGGCAAGATGCCTGTTTCACTAAGATGGCCATTCCACCAAGATGGCGGAAGATGAAACAGGCAAGATGCCTGTTCCACCAAGATGCCTGTTCTACCAAGATGCCGGAAGATGAAACAGGCAAGATGCCTGTTCTACCAATATGCTGGAAGATGAAACAGGCAAGATGCCTGTTCCACCAATATGCCGGAACATGAAACAGGCAAGATGCCTGTTCCACCAATATGCCCATTCCACCGATCAGATTACGGTGCAGTTTCCATGTGAGGTATGTACAATAATGATCTACAAATCAGCCTCAGTGAAACGATGTTAAGTCGGGAAATTACCTATTCTCAAGCAAAAGCTAACCTAGCTAGCATCCTAGATCAAGTTTACGATGAACGCGAAATTATCGTAATCAAGCGTGATAACCAGAAAAATGTCGCGTTAATTGCTGAAGATGAATTGTCTGGTATCTTAGAAACTATTTACCTGTTGCGATCGCCAGAAAATGCCAAGCGCCTGTTTAGGGCTTTGGAATGGGCAGAGTCAGAAGAAGCTACTCGTGACGTACTCCCGACGTTGCCCTGACGGGACAACGCGGGCTTCTTGCCAACACCAGGTACCCCTTCGGTTACTCGGCAAGCTTTACTCCTGACGGGACGCCCCACCGCCAAATTCAATATGTTTTTAGCCGCATTCACATCGCGATCTTTCGTGTATCCACAATGAGGACAAGAATGGATGCGGTCTTTTAATTTTTTAGGTACTTTCGTGCCACAATTAGAACAGTTCTGACTGGTATTTCGAGGATTTACTGCAACTGTAAGCAAACCAGCATTTTCGGCTTTGTTTGATAGTATTGACAGAAATTGTCCCCATCCAGCGTCCAATACAGATTTAGCCATTTTAGTTCTGGCCAAACCTTTAATATTTAACTTCTCGTGAGCGATTAGATCATATTCGTCTAGCAAACTTTTGGCTGTTTTAAAATGAAAATCTTTTCGAGTGTCAGCCACTTTTTTATGAGCTTTTCCTAGCTTAATAACAGCTTTCTTACTGTTGTTACTACCTTTCTTAGAACGGCTAACAGCTTTTTGAATTTTCTTTAACCGTTTTTGAGCTTTTCGATAGTATTGGGGTATTGGTACCTCTGAACCATCAGACTTTGTCAGAAAAGACTTAAGACCCATATCTATTCCGACGGGATTTTCGATGCTGTCTACTGAGATAATATCCGGAACCGTACCATCTTGGATTGACAGCGTGACGTAATAGCCGTCAGCTTTTCGGGTTATAGTAGCTGTTTTTATTTTGAATCCTTCTGGAATAGGTCTGTGATAAATCATTTTGACTTTACCAAATTTTGGAAGAGTCAAAATGTTGCCATTTATTGGATTATTTGAAAGTGACGGAAAAGTAAATGACTTGTATCTATTTTTACTTTTGAATCGAGGTCTTCCGCTCTTTTTACCATTGCTATCTCCCTTAAGAAACCGCTTGAAAGCCAAATCTACTTTTTTAACGCAATCCTGTAATACGTGAGCATGAATATCACTATACCAAGGTCTGTCTTTCTTTAACTGAGGTAGAGTTCTTTTTTGGGAAAAGTAGTCAGGATTGTTTCTTAGATCTGGTAAATGACAAACAAGGGAACAAGAATTAATAGAACAGCGATTTTGCTCAAACCAATTAAACCTATCTGCCAACAAATAGTTGTACTGATGACGCAACATATCCAGCCATTTCTCTATTTTTGTAATTTGCGACTTTGTCAGTCTTAACCGGTATTGATATGCAGATATCATTTTTGTCCTCTTGCTTATCGACCTATTATTAGTCTAACATATGGGTAGCCATATGACAACCCATAACAGTAAAAACATGAAAGATAAAAAGTTGATAGTCAGAGTAACTGACTTTGAAAAACGACAATTAAAACAGGAAGCCGACAAGAGAGGGATGACCCCATCTGAATTGATTAGGAGTTTTATAGCTCGTCTCCCTGTCCCCCAGGATTATTAGTTGGTGATTCCATTTCATTCCATCACCGGGCTATCCTTCCCGACGCTGACCCTATCGGGTACAGCGCGGGGCTGCCGCCATAAAGCTCAACCTTTGGAAGAACTGAAAGAGGAATTGGGTATTAAGTTGTAACAAGGGTAAGAAAGACGGCATTACTTTGTCACAGAGTTGACATTCAGTCAATCTCTTACTAATCTAGCTACTATACAGCCAATACTCCCATTTTTAGTGCATTGATGGTGCTCATGGCTGAAAAGGGATAGACGAATCGCTTTACCGTGAGCGGCTAAGGACAAGTTAGTTATGAGTGGCGATCGCAATATTCAAGCAGGTAGATATAACCGTGAAACCCACAACAACGACCAAAGTACTTACATCGAGGGCGATTACTATAACAATAACCCAGAGCAAAAACAAAACCTCGCGAAAGCTGCGGCACAGATTCAAGAATTACTAGAGACCTTAGACAAAACTTACCCTACTGATACTACCACTGGAAAGATGAAGGTGGCAGCAGCAGCAGTTGAGCAGATTGACACTAACCCTGCTTTGAGTAATAGAGTACTCAGTGCCTTGAAAGCTGGGGGTGTAAGTGCTTTTGAGCAACTGCTGAACCATCCGGCTGCTAGTTTTGTTATCGGTGCGCTGGAAGATTGGCAGGAAACTCAGCAGTCTTAACACCAGACTAAACCTCGATCACTCTAGCTTGATTGACAGTTGTGACTGAAGAACGAAAGCGGCCAGAGCGTGAAATTAATACAGAACATCACCGCGAGGCTAATGTGAATCACCAAGGTTTTTATGTTGAGGGTGATTACATTTATAATTCGGAGCAGCAAAGACATGTGCCAGCTCCCCTTTGGAGAGAATTACAACGCAAGCTAATTGGCTGGCTCGACCGTGATCAGTATGCTGCTAGTTGCATTCGCAAACAGTTACTGGTAGAAGTCAAGCGGGAGGTAACAGCTCGACTCCAGGATTCTCTGCACCAAGACAAGTTAGAGATGAATCTGTATCTGGAATTACCAATGGAGGAGAGCAAGGGGGCGGTAGAACGTGACCAGCGACAGAAAGTAATTCCCCTACCGCCTCAAACCTCAGCAATGGAGGTATTTGAACGGCCAGATGTGAAAGGTCGGTTACTCATTTTAGGGGAACCGGGGTCTGGAAAAACGACCACTTTACTAAGACTAGCCGAGGATTTAGTTAAGCAAGCACAACAGAATAATGCTGCACCGGTCCCCATCATCTTCGAGCTTTCTGCCTGGAAACATGATCAGCAACCCCTTGATCAATGGTTAGTGGCTCAACTCAAAAACAATTACAGCATTGACGAAAAAATCAGCCAACAATGGCTGGAAAACCATCAACTACTGCCCCTTCTGGATGGTTTAGACGAGTTAGGCATACCCCGTCAACGGCTGTGCGTCACCAAAATTAATCAGTTTTTCAAGCAAGACATCCAACGCCGTGGGGTGGTTTGCTGTCGCCTGGAAGAATATCAGCAGGGAAGAGTCAAACTACGTAAACTTAATGGGGCTTATTGCTTGCAGTCCCCCAATGATGTCCAAATCCAAGAGTATCTCCAGCGCCTGGGTAAACGGGAGTTCTGGCAAGTGCTATCCAGTGATGCCCAGATGAGAGAACTGGCAGATAAACCCCTGTTTTTAAACGTGATGGTGACAGCATACCAGGGGCAGCCGATTACCAATAAAGCACAACTGTGGTCAGCCTATGTGGAGGAGCGCTTAAAGTTACCCCTTGATCAGCAAAAATATCCCAAGGGAGTTCCTTATGGGAATAAGGAGACTAGACATTGGTTGACTTATCTAGCTCGGCAATTAGTAGCCGATTCAACCACTGAATTTTTAATTGAAAATATGCAGTCATATTGGTTAAAAAAAGGTTGTCAAAGAAGTGTTTTTAGATTAATTTCTGGACTGATTGTTGGTCTGCTTTATGGTTTGATATTTGGTCTGCTTTATGATTTGATATTTGGTCTGCTTTATGGGCTGATATTTGGGCTAATTTTAGGGCTAAAATTTACGGATTTTAAAAACTACGAAAGACAAGCTGAAGCTTTTGCTGGAAGTTGGGATGGTCTGATTTTTAACATAATTTTTGGGCTGACTTCTTGTCTAATTTTTGGGCTGACTTCTTGTCTGATTTTTGGGCTGACTTTTTTGCTGATTTTTGGGCTGACTTTTTTGCTGATTTTATTTTTGGTATGGATGATTTTTGGGCGTTTTTTTTGCTTAAAAACAGAAATTGCTAAGGAAAACCCTAATCAAGGGATCAAAGAATCGTTTAAAAAAATGTTTATTATTCCCCTGTTTGCTTTTCCGGCTGGGGCATTAATTGATCCCCTTGTCTCCATCGTTACAGGAGCTAACCTTGATTTGACTCGCGCTTTAAGCATCGGTTTACTTGTAGGATTGGTTTCGGCAATAGCAAGTGGGGGTCAAGACTGGATACCGCACTTGACCCTGAGGCTAATTTTGTGGCAAAGGGGAGCAATTCCTTGGAACTATGCCAGGTTCCTCAGTTATGCAGCAGAACGGCGGTTGATTCAGCAAGTGGGAGGGCGTTACCGTTTTCTTCATGATGCCCTGCGTCAGCATTTTGTGGGCAATAAACCTGTTCCTCCCCCCCTGATTGAAGGTTCTAAAAATACTGGGCTGGGCTATATTCTGTTGGGATTTTCTCTGTTTGTTTTTCTAATTCTTAGTAGCAGCATCTATAGGGTTGACAGTGGGCTAAAATCAACGGTAGTACCAGTAGTCAAGAGCGGTGATGTGGTTCTCACGGATAGAGTCACCCGTAATTGGCGGAAATTCCACCACGGAGATGTGATTCACTTTCGGGTTACCAAGAATTTGGCGAAGCAAGGCTTTAATGGTAAGAAGTACATTATGATGCGGATTGTGGCGTTACCTGGGGAAACGTTTGCCATTAAGCAAGGAGAGGTTTATGTCAATGGTCAACGGCTGCAAACTGACTACATTCAAGGAATTCCTATCCAAGATGACGACGAAGTAGAGAGAGAAATCCCTTCTTGTTGCTATTTAGTTTTGGGTGAAAATCCAGATGATCAGGATAAGTTGTTGATGGACTTGGTGACTAGGGAGAAAATTGATGGTAGAGTCTTATTCCGTCTTTTTCCCTTTGGGCGGTTTGGTAGGGTGGATTAATTATATTTGTTGCTATAAAAGCTGTTGTAATTTGACCTGGTGGTGCGTTACGGGGCGGGCTGTTTCAACTGGCTACGAGGCTAAAAATAAGAGCCCCCCCTAACGCACCCTACGCAACGATTCCCGATTCCCGATTCCCGATTCCCGATTCCCTACTTCCTCCTAGTTTGCGGATCCAAAGCATCCCTCAATCCATCCCCAATATAATTAATACTAAGCACTGTTAAAAAAATCGCTAATCCCGGAAAAATTGCCATATGAGGCGCTATTTCAATATAATTTTGGGCATCAAATAGCATCCGTCCCCACGTCGGAACATCAGGGGGAAACCCTAAGCCTAAAAAACTCAAGGTAGACTCAGTAATAATCGCATTTCCCACCGCTAAGGTAGCCGCAACAATTACCGGACTAAGCACATTAGGAAGAATATGAGCCCAAATCAATCGACGAGGTTTAGCACCAATCGAGCGAGCGGCTGTCACAAAATCCATCTCCCGCACTGTCAAGAAACTAGCTCTTACTAATCGCGCCACGGACATCCAATTCAAGCAACCAATGACTAGCACTATCAATATAAAAATACCCAACTCTGGCCCAGCCAGCTGCCGCATGACATCGCGGAATAAATAAATCACTAACAGTAACAACGGTAGCTGAGGTAATGCTAAAAATAAATCCGTCAGACGCATCAGAAACGTATCAATTACTCCTCCATAGAAACCGGATAACGCTCCAATTAACGTCCCCAAGGAAATCGCCACTACCATAGCCGCAATCCCCACCGTTAACGAGATGCGTCCCCCCCACAATACCCGAGCCAGTTGATCCTGACCTAAATCATTAGTACCAAAAGGATGTGCCCAACTCGGTGGCGCACTGGATAGACTAAAGTCAATTTTGTCAATAGGTGTTGTATTAATGAATGGCCCTAAAACAATGGTAATCACCATAATTAGAAGTACAATAGACCCGATTACAGCCATTCGGTCTTGGCGAAACCGACGCCATCCATCTCCACCAAAAAACTTCCACAGAACACTCATTTCGATACATCAGTTGTCAATTGGATAAGGTAAAAATTATTGGGCTTTAGGGAGCAGGGAGCAGGGAGCAGGGAGCAGGGAAGAGGCAAGAGGCAATAGGCAATAGGCAATAGGCAATAGGGAAAAAATTATTTGTACCTCATAGCTATGATAAACGCTATCATGAATTGTGATATAGCGTTTCTAGGATTTATGAGGTACCGTTATCAACCTCAAAGTCCCCCTTATCAAGGGGGATTTAGGGGGATCCCTTTGTACCTCATGGCATAGCGATGCAGCGCGGTCTTGGGGGTTTCCCCCATGAGCGACTGCATCAAGACAGAGAATTGCGATAATTTTTCTTCCCTACTCCCTACTCCCTACTCCCTACTCCCTACTCCCTACTCCCTACTCCCTACTCCCTACTCCCTACTATGTTATTTGAACTCTCGGATCTAGAATGCCATAAAGGATATCAGCGACTAGATTAAATACCACAATTAAAATAGCGTAGATAAAGGTAATGGCCATCACTACTGGTGTATCGTTTCGATAGATAGAATCAATCAGCAACGCACCAATTCCAGGTACTCGGAACACTTGTTCAGTGATTAAAGCACCAGTAAATACAGTAGGAATATCTAGGGCGACTAAAGTAACAACCGGAATCAAAGCATTCCGTAAGATATGGCGATTGACCACTACAAATTGATGTAATCCCTTAGCGTAAGCAGTACGGACGTAGTCTTGATTTAGCTGTTCGAGTATGGATGAACGAATAAAACGCATCAATACTGCTGCTTGAAATAATCCCAATACTACGATGGGCATGATAGACTGCTTGACTTGGATTACAAAACTATTCCAATCTGTTACCTTAAGGGTGCTATCGTAGATAAAAGGGAACCAATTTAGCTGAACACTAAATAGAATAATGAACAGCAAACCAGTGAAAAAGGTTGGTAGAGAAAATCCTAGAAAGGCGAGAGTGGTGACAATGTTATCAAAGATAGAGTAACGTTTAAGTGCCGAAATTATTCCTAAGGGAAACGCCAGCAATACAGCAAAGATATAAGCGGAACCCACAACCCATAACGTAGTAGGTAAACGCTGGAGCATTAGGGCACTAACAGGACTACGGCTAGTGAAAGAATATCCCATATCCCCTTGGATAAATGACCACGCCCATTTAATATACCGAATCGGGATGGGTTGGTCTAAACCAAGGGCTCGACGAATATTTTCCCGAACTTCCGGAGTAATGGAAGGATTAGTCGCAAATTCCCCCATCGGGTCTCCAGGTGCTAAAGCCAAGATACCGAATACTACGATACTGATAGCAATTAAGGTGGGAATGGAAACTAAAAGACGATTAATTAGGTATCGCGTCATTGAAATTGATGATAGCGGTTTTCAATTTGGTAGGGAATAGGGAATCGGGAATCGGGAATCGGGAATCGGGAATCGGGAATCGGGAATCGGGAATCGGGAATCGGGAATCGGGAATCGGGGAAAAATATTGTCTACCTCATAAGTATGGAAAATGCTATAGTTAATTGAAACTTGAATCTTGAAACTTGAATCTTGTTAATTAACGAATAAGCAATGAGTACTAATATCATGTCAGGATAATTACGCTTAATAAAAATCTCCCCAATCTCCCTATCTCCCCATCTCCCCATCTCCCCATCTCCCCACACTCCCGTTAATTATGGGTATTCAACCGGACTTGATATAACTATCACTTCCGCTTCCAATCCATAATGTTCCAAGTATTGGTATCCCATGGTGTGAAGTCATAACCTTCCAACTGATTGCTAAACCCAGCTACGTCAGCCCGATGGACAATGGGCAAAACTACCACATCATCTTTAACCAGTAAGTCATTCATCTGGATAAAGATTTTTCGACGTTTTTCTGGGTCTAACTCCTTTGTAGACTGCTGCCAAAGCTGATCGTATTTCGGATTACAGTAGCGAGAGTGATTTTGCCCAGACCATTGATTAGCTTTCTGGGAAATTTCATCACAGGTATAGGTTTTCAGATACGCACCAGGGTCAGGACTATCATTCCCTGTGGTGTACATTTGTAGGTCAGCATAAAAGCGTTGATTAGTATCGGTGTTGGCTGGATCACCAGAGAAATAAATACTGGCATCAATACTCTTGAGTTCTACCCCAACCCCAATCGAGGCTAGGGTCTGTTTAACAATTTCCTGGGTCTTCTGGCGGACAGGATTGACCGAAGTCTGAAACAACACGGTCATCTCGACCCCATCCTTATCCCGAATCCCATTACCATTGGTATCTTTCCAGCCTGCTTCTTCCAACAAGGCTACCGCTTTTTTAGGGTTAAATTCATAGGTAGTATTAGGGGAATTATATTGCTCTGGTAACACTAAGAAATTCCCTGTGGCTTTGCCCGTTGGTCCATAAAGCTGTTGAGCAATGGTTTCCCGGTCTAGGGCTAGGTTAAAAGCCTGACGCACCCGCTTGTCTTTCAAAAACGGATGGGGGAATTTGAGACTAGACCGTTCTCCAGACGGAGCTTGTTGATTGGGGTCGGTTTGATTCATTAAAATCCGTTCTACCAACGCCCCAAAGATAGCCACGACTTTACCTTTACCCCCTGCTTCCAGTCGCTTCAACACCGGTGCTTCCACTTGCAGATTGTAAGCATAATCCCCATCACCAGTTTGTAAGACTGCTCTAGCAGCAGAGGTAGCATCACCACCGCCTTTTAATTCTACTCGCTCGAAATAGGGTTTATCCCCTTCTCGGAAGTTAGGGTTTGGCTGATAAACTACGGTATCCCCTGGCTTAAATTCTACGACCTGATAGGGACCGGTTCCTACAGGCATCAAGTTGGCTGGCGCTTGTCGTGCATTGGCACCATTGAAATCTTGATATAAATGGCGTGGCAAAATCATGCCAGCACTACCGGAAAAGACTAAAAACCAAGCTGGATTAACATCCTTGAAGTTGACTTTGACTGTATAGTCGTCGATTGCTTCAACGTTTTTGATAGTTTTATAGGTACTAGCACTAGTCGAGCCTACTGCTGCATTGGTGATGAATTCGTAAGTGAACACCACATCAGCAGCGGTGAAAGGGGTGCCATCGGACCACTTTACATTGCGCTTTAGTTTCCAAGTCACCGACTTACCATCAGCCGCAATTCCACCATTCTCTACCGTAGGGACTTCTGCTGCCAAAAACAGCACCATCTCCCCATTTTTGTCATAACTAGTCAGGGGTTCCAGGGTAATCCGACTGGCTTCGGAATCCTTGTAACCATTGGAAAGATGAGGATTGAGGATAGTGGGTGCTTGCCAGTACAGTAGCTTCAAAGTACTGTCCTGGTTGGACTGTAAAACTCCACTATCAGGAGAATTACAGCCAGTTAAACACAGAATACTCAATAGAATCAGGATATAGTATCTAGTCAAAAATCGTCCCACCAACTTTTCTCGTTCACATAAATTTGCCGCAATTGTTGCAATTCTGCCTCAAAAAGTACACCTTTGACTAGACCAACCAATTTTCCCCACTGATAAAGATTAAGCTTTGAGGAAGCTTGCTTAAACTGCTGGGCGTAGAATCGGCTCCAAAAACCCAGGGATTGCTTGGATTTGTGCCTTTTCGCCGTTTAAGCCAGCGGTCGTAATCTCCAGTTTTTGGGGGGTCTACCCCTAAAATTGGCGGAAAATCGGCGTAGCTGACAAATTGACTGACACCTTTGGCGTGTACGTAAACAACGTGCTGCCAGCAATCGATGCGATAAATTTCCTCTGGTTGGATATTAAAAAACAAGGCTACCGTATTTTCAGTGACCGAAAATCCTGAGGGCGCAAGCCCCTGAATTCTATTCATGGGGTTAGCCCGAACGGGAATTTATTCCCTAACTGTTCGGGGACTTTTAAATCTAGATTGTAGTCTATAATAGTAAGTAAAGTAAGAACCCAAGGAGGTGATACACGAGTGTTGGTCATGGAGTTCAAGGCTGTTCTCAAAGAGCCTCAAAGGTTGGCAATAAATGAAGCCATTAGAACGGCTCGCTTTGTCCGCAATAAAGTACTTCGGTACTGGATGGACAATCGTGGTACAGGGAAAAAAGAACTCTATCGTTACAACACTCAACTAAGAGACGAATTCAAGTTTGTCAGAGACCTCAACAGTCATGCTTGTCAGGCATCAGTTGAGAATGTAGAACGCGCTATCAAACGTTTCTTTGATAATTGCAAGAATAAAATCCCTGGGAAGAAAGGTTATCCCCGTTTCAAAAAGCATTCTAGGTCAGTCGAATATAAGCAATCTGGATGGAAGTTATCCCCAGATAAGAAGTCTATAAAATTCACAGACAAGAAAGGCATTGGGCAAGTCAAGCTCAAAGGCACCTGGGACTTGTGGTGCTTCGACCAGAAGCTAATTAAGCGAGTTCGGATTGTTCAAAGAGCCGATGGGTACTATGTCCAGTTTTGCGTCAAGGTAGATAACTCAGAACAGCTAGAAGCTACTGGCTTTACTGTGGGGTTAGATGTCGGATTAAAAGAATTTTACACTGATTCTGATGGCTATGCTGAACCTAATCCTAGATTCTATCGCAGTGGAGAGAAACAATTAAAATTTTATCAACGTCGAGTTTCCCGAAAGAAGAAAGGCTCTGCTAACCGGAAGAAAGCTATCAATAAACTAGGTAGACAGCACCTCAAAATAAGTAGGCAGCGTGAAGAACATGCCAAGAGACTGGCACGTTGCGTAATCCAATCTAACGATTTGGTCGCTTATGAAGATTTGAGGGTTAAAAATTTAGTTAAAAATCACTGTCTCGCTAAGTCTATTAATGATGCAGGTTGGTACCAGTTTAGGGAATGGTTGGAATATTTTGGGCAAAAGTTTAGGCGGGTAACTGTTGCAGTGAACCCTGCTTATACAAGCCAAAATTGCTCCAGCTGTGGCAAAGTGGTCAAAAAATCATTATCTACTAGAACCCATGTCTGTGAATGTGGATGTCAGCTAGACAGAGACCACAATGCTGCCAAAAATATTTTAACTAGAGCCTTAAGTACGGTGGGGCACACCGGAACTTTACTTAACGCTTGGGGAGAATTGGCCTCTACTCTTCCTGATTCCGGTCTGGTTGAGCAAGTCAGCTCGTTGAACCAAGAATCCCCCTGATTCTATCAGTGGGGAGTGTCAATATACTTCTATGGATAAATTAGCCAGGACGTTTGATGTAATGGTTCAGGACTTAGTCGAGATTGTAGAAGAGTAAAGGAAACCAGCTAGTGTTGGCAAATGCGTTCCCGTAGCGTGACCTTTCGGGCAAAGCCCAACGCTTCGCGAACGGTCAATCGCATTTTTGATTCACATACATCTCAATAATTCCTTGAAAATTGCTAAATTCTTAAATCTTTCTAAACTTAAGCTATCAGCTATCAGCTATCAGCTATCAGCTATCAGCTATCAGCTATCAGCTATCAGCTATCAGCTATCAGCTATCAGCTATCAGCTATCAGCTATCAGCTGATGCGCAATCGGTGCTTTTGAATAAAATAAGCTGACAGCTGACCACTGACGGCTAACTACTGACGGCTGACCACTGACCGCTGACCACTGACCGCTGACCACTGACCGCTGACCACTGACCGCTGACCACTGACCGCTGAATGCTTAGCCATCTCAAGGATCGGAATTGACGGGATTCTGTTCAAAGGATCGAATTGTCCCAGCACGACAATCCCGCAGCCAAGTCTTAACCGCTTGACCAATAACACCATTAGTACTTTCCCGTGGCGGTGTGGGAAGTTTGCCTTCTGAAACAGAACCAATACGGGAAAAAATCATCACTAAGCGCCAACCATCAGAGCTTTTGGTCAAAAATAGCCAGTGATAATTCTGAAGCTCTACAGCTTTATCCTTGAAATACTTGCGCTCTAGGGTAGTTAGAAAGATTTGTTCAAGTGCTTCGGTATCTGTTGGGTTAGGTACGGTCGTGGATTGAAACGACTTAAGGGGCAGAGGTTCAAACTCTGGCTTTCCTGCCACGATGACATAACTGAAATTGTCCAGAGTCGAGTCTGAGCGCCGCGCTCTCTGAATCACTCGATTGGCATAGCTAGGTAAATCCTTAAGCAATAGGGAGGTTAAGGTTTCCACCTCTACCGAACAGGTTTGATCGGGTGAAGGTTCAAGGTTGGCAGGTCGGAAGAACCTTGAAGGGTTAAGGTTGGGAGGTTGGAGGTTAGTAGATTGTTCGCGTAGCGTGGCCAATAGGCCAAGGTTGGCAGGTTGTTCGCGTAGCGTGGCCAATAGGCCAAGGTTGGCAGGTTGAAAGTTGAGAGGTTGAAGGTTGGTAGGTTGAAAGTTGATAGGTTGAAAGTTGATAGGTTGGAGGTGGTTTGGTTGTTGGGCTTTGGTGTTCGAGTAGGGTAGGTTGAACAGTAGACCTCTTTCAAAAGTAGTTTTCTGATACTGTTCTTGATGCAATAGCGAGTGGGGGTTTCCCCCAAGACCGCGCTGCATTGCTTTTCGTGAATCCTTGTCCACTGTTCCCTGTTCCCTGTTCCCTGTTGCCAACTTCTGAAAGAACGCTAGTTGAAACTGTTCTGGGAAACCTTCCAGGTTCAACTTGCTAAGGTTCAACCCATTAATCTGTAATCCCAAGTAAGCAATGAGAAGTAATCCCATCAGCTGAAAGCTATACACTAGTACCAGCTAATTCCTCACAAATCCTATTCCAGGCAGCCACTGGGTCGTCAGCAGCGGTAATTGGTCGCCCTATGACTAGGTAATCTGCACCAGCTTGTAGAGCAGCTACTGGGGTCATTGCCCGTCGTTGATCACCTTGTTCGGACCATTGGGGGCGTACTCCTGGACAAACCAGGAGAAAATCATCACCACACACTTGTCGTAGCTGTGATACTTCCATGGGGGAGCACACTGCCCCATTCAAACCTGACTCTTGAGCTAGTAGTGCCATTTGTAAGACAAATTCGGGCAACTCGATCGGAATTTTCAGGTCAAAGGCCAAATCCCGGGAATTGAGACTGGTCAGTAGAGTAATACCAATTAACTTCGGGGGGGGACATCCCGCTGTCAAAGCTCCCTCAACCGCCGCTTCAGCCGCTCGTTTAAGAGCATTGCGACCAGCAACGGCATGAATGGTGATTAAGTCCACACCATAGGCGGCTGCAACCCTTGTTGCTCCAGCTACCGTATTGGGGATATCGTGAAATTTAAATAAAGCCAAAAATAAACATCTACACAAAAGGGTGGACTGAATAGGCTTGAGCCGGATGAGTGTGAAAGTCTCAAGTCCGGTTCTTAGGGGAGGAGGAGATGGTAACATCTCCTGCCTTACCCGCCAAACGTCCACGGGAAGAGCCAGCCAACGGATTTTGCGAGGCCGGTGTGGCTGGCTCTTGGTCCCCAGTACAAGGAGATACATAGATTATGTCTTACCATCAACGCCTACATCCATGGGTGATTATTAGGCTGCTATCGAAGATGCAACGGGTCGTTGTTGCTCGTTTCCGCAAGCGTTCAGATGCCGAGGGCCATTTAAAGGCTTTGAAACGGTTGATGCCGGATGCTGAATTTATTATTATTTTTGATCACGGCGAGCCTATAGAGGAAGAGTTGTAAGGAATCAGCGGTCAGTTATTAGCTGCGTAGGGTGTGTTAGGGACGAGCTCACCCTAATTTTGCGCCTCAACGCCCGGGGAACAGCCCGTCCCGTAACGCACCACCAAAACAGCAAATATGAAATGCATCCGTTTAATCTGAGCTATCAGCTATCAGTACACATAATTTAAGTAGGGTGGGCAAAGTTTTATGGTATCGAATACTGATTTAAACCCAACTTTTTTTGCCCACCCTACAAGCTAAAACTTAGAGTAAATTGAGTGTAAAAAAAAACGAATTCAAGTAGGGTGGGCAAAATTATATTATCTAGAATACTGATTTGAACCCAACTTTTTTTGCCCACCCTACAAGCTAGCTTATGCGATCGCACTTTTGCCTCTTGCCTCTTGCCTCTTACCTGCTCCCTGCTCCCTGCTCCCTGCTCCCTAAAAACCCAAAACTTTGTACTTAACTACATTGCAAACCGCTCTATGACTATTTCTACCCTACCCTTAACCATACCCCCCCTAGAAAACGGCGACACACTCACCCGTTTTGAATTTGAGCAGCGCTACGCCGCTATGCCCGAGATCAAAAAAGCTGAATTAATAGAAAGATGTGTGTATATGACTCCTGCTGTTCATGCTAAAGCTCACGGTAAACCCCATGCTCACATTATGGGATGGCTGGTTGCCTACGAAGCGGTTACTACTGGTGTAGAAGTTTTGAATAACTCTACCGTGGGTCTAGATGCTGACAACGAAGTCCAACCCGATGCTCTGCTGCGCATCGAGGAAAATGGACAATCTACGATCAGCAACGACGACTATGTCGAAGGGGCACCGGAACTGATTGTTGAAATTGCGGCCAGTAGCGCGTCGTATGATCTACACCAAAAGTTCAATGTCTATCGCCGTAATCAGGTGCAGGAGTATTTGGTCTGGCGAGTGTATGACCAAGAATTGGATTGGTTCTGTTTACAAGAGGGGAAATATATTGCCTTGCAACCTGATCAATCAGGCATTCTCACTTCAACAATTTTCCCTGGTTTGTGGCTAGCCAAATCCGCCTTATTATCAGGAGATCTAGGCACTGTGTTAGGGGTTTTACAAGAGGGAGTAGGGAGTAGGGAAATAGGGTGATAGGGAGATGGGGAGATAGGGAGATAGGGAGATTTTAAGCGATCGCATAAATACTCGTAGGGTGGGCATTGCTGAACATGATCTTTATTGAACGACGAGCAATTAAATAGCAATGCCCACCAACACCTTGCCTGTTGCTGCTTGACTCCAATACTCCCCATCACCCCATCACCCCATCACCCCAACTCCCCACCCTTCCTCCTCCCGACTCCTGATTCCCGATTCCCGACTCCCTACTCCCGATTCCCAATTCTTAATTCTTAATTCTTAATTCTACATTCCCAACTCCCCATTCCCCTTGACTCTCCGCCCTTATCCAATGGTATTCTAACCACTAGAAATAACTAAAAATAAAGAGGAGCAAAACAAAATGGGCAAAAAGAAATTACTCCCTGGCCAAAAATCTCCCATCCTACGTTCCACCACCGCAAAGCCCATCCCCGGCTTGACCGAAACCGAGCTGACGACTGGATGGGACGGGCAAGCCCAGGGGCTCCAACCCGCCCAACAGTGTCAAACACTACATAGTTATGCCTGTCCTCCTTTTGCCGGAGACGATGCGGAGTAAGACTCAGTCGATCTAAAGAAGCGGCAAATTGCATCAAAAGTCTTTTTTATAACGGCTGCTACTAGTTTCGTAGAACAGGCATCTTGCCCATTGCTCCTGTTACAATTCTCCCCATCTCCCCATCTCCCCATCTCCCCATCTCCCCATCTCCCTACTCCCAATTCTAAATTCTAAATTCTAAATTCTTAATTCTTAATTCTTAATTCCCCACTGTAAACAATTGTAAACCCCCCTTGACTCCCCGCCCTTACCCAATGGTATTCTAAACCCTGTAACAAACAAAATCTAACAGGAGCAAAAGCAAATGGGAAAGAAAAAACTCTTGCCTGGCCAAAAATCTCCCATCGTACGTTCCACCACAGCTAAGCCCATCCCCGGCTTGGAAGAAACAGCCCTGACGGAGGGCATGGGAGGCACCACCAGCCACGGTGTTACCCCTTCCATAAGTGCACCACCGGGGGTCACTTTTTCATTTCCTTTTGCGGGGGAAGGGGACGAGTAATAATCACTCTATCACAGTTAATGCAAATTATCTCAAAAGTCTTTTTTTTCATTGCTGGGCGGTCGATTGGCCGCAATAAATTTGCGGGAAACCCTTGCTACTTCCGGGTCTTCCGATACCTGGCACGGCTGGGTGTTTGCTCGATGCTTGCCCTGGTGAGACTTTTTTGACAAAGAATCAGATAGAGAAACCCCAGCTATTGGGGTTTTTCGTTTTAAATAGGGGAATCGGAAATTAAGAATTAAGAATGAAGAATGAAGAATTGAGAATTAAGAATTAAGAATTTGGATACTTGTAGGGTGGGCATTGCTTCCGAAAGATCAGGCATGGAACGGCGAGCAATTAAATAGGCAATGCCCACCAATACCCAATTAGAATCGGGAATCGGGAGTCGGGAGAATCGGGATACTTGTAGGCTGGGCATTGCTTCCGAAAGATCAGGCATTGAACGGCGAGCAGTTAAAAAGGCAATGCCCACCAATACCCAAGGTCTGACTATTTGATGGTAAGAATCGGGATACTTGTAGGGTGGGCATTGCTGAACATGATCTTTATTGAACGGCGAGCAATTAAATAAGCAATGCCCACCAATACCCAATTAGAATCGGGAATCGGGAATCGGGAATCGGGAGGAGTAGATAGTCAATGTGTGACTAGTTGATGGTAATATTTGGCGGGAACGGGCATCTTGATAGCATAGGCATCTTGATAGTAGAACAGCCATCTTGGTAGTAGAATAGGCATCTTAGTGGAACGGGCATCTTGCCCGTTGCTGTAAAATAGTGATCTTGCTGTGGAATGGGCATCTTGCCCGTTACAATAGATAGATAGTCGGGCGGGCAAGATGCCCACTCTACTGCTATTGATCCTTGGTCGCGGGCAGGATGCCCACTCTACTGCTATTGATCCCTTGATTCAGCAACACCAAAATTCTCCCCATCCCCCCATCTCCCCATCTCCCCACCTCCCCACCTCCCCATCTCCCCACTCCCCATCCATAACCTTAAAAAAAAATGCCCGACCTCTCCACCATCCCCGGCTTCACCGAACTCCAAACCCACACCACCGGTGATTCTCGCCTTCTGATCGCAGTATTAGATGGTTCAGTAGACTTAGACCGAGCCTGTTTCCAGGGGGCAAAGCTGAGTCGAATTACCCCCTTTTGGTCACAAGAACTGGTCATTGACCCCGATCTGATCAAAGTCTTCCGAGAGATTAATCAGTTAGATGACTTTGACGACGACACCAAAAAAGAAAAACTAGAAGCCGCTATTCCGGACGACCGGATTCGTCATCGGATTTTCTGCGATTTCCATGCCACCCATATTTCCAGTACCATGTTTGGACAACCAGGCTCTCCCGTTGAAGGGATTGCCCCTGGTTGCCGAGGCATTAATATCCCCATTGCTCGGGATGGGGAGAACTTCATCAACCCCCTGAACCTAGTTCATGCCTTTAATCAAGCTTTGGAACTGGGAGCGAATATTATTCACTGCGCCGCCTGTCACCCCACCCAATCCGGTGTCGCCCATGAACTGTTGGAAAAAGCAGTGCGTCAAGCCCAGGAGAATAATGTTCTGGTGGTTGCCCCTGGTGGTAATGATAAAGGGGAATGTTGGTGTATTCCGGCAGTTTTGCCAGGAGTTCTAACGGTTGGAGCCTACAAAGATAATGATCAACCGGCCAAGTTCAGTAACTTCGGTGGCCAGTATAATCAACAAGGGGTGCTGGCTCCGGGAGAAAATATTCTGGGGGCACAACCGGGAACCGATGAAGCAGTGCGGAAAAAAGGAACCAGTTGTGCGGCTCCGGTAATTACGGGAATTTCCGCCTTGTTAATGAGTTTGCAATTACAACAAGGGGCAGCTCCCGATGCGGAAGCGATTCGTGCTGCTATTACCAATAGTGCCATTCCCTGCGACCCAGAAGAAGTAGAAGAACCAGAACGCTGTTTGCTGGGCAAGGTTAATATTCCCGGTGCCTTTGAGTTAATTACCGGACAAGAATTAGCAGCCAAAGGTGAAGGGTCAGAGATTACTAGTCAAGGCTCAGAGGATAAAAGTACGATTGTTTTTATATCGTCTAAGGAAGGGAATCGGGAATCGGGAATCGGGAATCGGGAATCGGGAATCGGGAATCGGGAATCGGGAATCGGGAATAAAGGGAACAGGGAACAGGGAATAGGGAATAGTGGAGAAGAATTAACGGAAACAGGAAGAGAAAATCAATTAACCTTATCTTCTGATGGGGTTAGCGATAATAATATCACCGCTAATAATATCACTGCTGATAATATCACTGCTAATACTACAGCAGCCAATAATATTGTGCCGAGTGCTGGGTCAAACCTGGTCTATGTGATGGGAACGGTGGGGTATGATTTCGGAACAGAAGCAAGGCGGGATTCTTTTAAGCAGTTAATGCCACCGGTAGAGGTCAACGGGGTAATGGTTCCCCCCAACCCCTACGATGCCAGGCAAATGGGAGATTATCTGGGTCAGAATCTCTATGAAGCGAAGTCTTTAATTTGGACGTTGAACCTAGAACTGACCCCCATTTATGCCCTGGAACCGGTGGGGGCATTTGCCGATGATACCTACGCCACCTTGCAGGATATGCTGGCCAGTGAGGCATTGCCAGAAAACGATGACGAGTATATAGAACGGGTGAGTATGGCGGGACGGTTGAGCCGGAAAACTGTCAAACTGTTTTCTGGACAAGAGCTGCCGGTGTTGAAGCTTTATAGTCCCCGGGGCATGTACGGCTGGACAATCAACACCTTAGTGGATAATGCCATCGAAGCCGTTCGTCAGGAACAGCAGAATGCTGATGAAGCGGCAATCCGGAAGTCTTTGACGGCATTTCTACATCGGGTCTATTATGACCTACGGAACTTAGGACAAGCTGACCGCGATCGCGCTATCAACTATGCCGCAATTAATGCCTTCCAAGCCGCCGAAAGTATTTCCGAAGCGGTAGCTATAGGCATGGAACTCCATAGTATTGAAGTAGAGAAGAGTCCCTTCTGTCGTTATGATAGCAACTGTTGGGATGTAAAACTGAAGTTCTTTGACCCAGAAAATGGTCGCAGAGCCAAGAAAATCTATCGCTTCACCATTGATGTGATTGATCTGGTGCCAGTTACCTTAGGTCACGTGCGTTCTTGGTCCGTACCGAAGTAGGGAGTAGGGAGTAGGGAGTAGGGAGTAGGGAGTAGGGAGTAGGGAGATAGGGAGATGGGGAGATGGGGAGATGGGGAGATGGGGAGATGGGGAGTAGGGAGTAGGGAGATGGGGAGATGGGGAGATGGGGAGTAGGGAGTAGGGAGATGGGGAGATGGGGAGATGGGGAGTAGGGAGATGGGGAGTAGGGGAGAAAGCGGTCAGCCAAAAGCTGTCAGCCGTCAGCCAAAGCTTATCTCTTTTATTGAAAAGCTGATAGCTGATAGCTGATAACTGATAGCTGATAACTGATAGCTGATAGCTGATAACTGATAACTGATAGCTGATAGCTGATAGCTGATAGCTTAAAAAAAAGCAAAAAAAAATGGGGAATAAAAAGTTAGTAAAAACCTTCCCCTCAAGGAAAAGCTAAAGACTAGAAGATGAAAAAACTAGGATATCCAAGAAAATATGATTACATCTAACGGTAGCATAAAGTAATTCAAAACGTCAATAGTTTGTTTGTGAACTTTTATGTTTAGGATTGTACTTTTATCTAGGAATGTTAATAAATTTAAACAGAAATCGAGTTAAATCCAGTATAGGCTTCTGTGTAGGAATTGTGATAATTTTTGATACCATATTCCCGACTCCCGACTCGCTACTCCCGACTCCCTACTCCCTAATCCCGATTCCCGACTCCCGACTCCCTACTCCCGATTCCCGACTCCCTACTCCCTAAAACTCCAGAATCATAGATTAAGCTAGTAGCAAAGTTAGCTAAAAAACTAGAATCTATGTTCAAAAAGCTATTAGCTCAGGTTGGCATTGGAGCAGCAAAGGTAGATACACGTTTGTACTTTGATTCCCTAGCTCCTGGGGAAATGGTAGAAGGGGAAGTTTATATTACTGGGGGAGATGTTTCCCAGAAAATTGATGATATTTATATTTATGTGGTTACGGAATACTTGCGGGAAGAAGAAGATACC